>DKLU01000453.1:3272-3432 GCA_002455915.1 Chryseobacterium sp. UBA6632 | reverse complement strand
AAAATCATTCGAAGTCACAGAAAATAACACTCCCGAAACCGTTGCAGAGAAAGTTCATATTATAGAATACGAAATTTTTCCAATAGCAATAAATAAAGTATTGAATAATAATTAAAACACTAATTATTAGCGATACAAAAAATTCCCCTCCTCTGGAGGG
>DKLU01000453.1:0-3051 GCA_002455915.1 Chryseobacterium sp. UBA6632 | reverse complement strand
AATTCCCCTCCTCTGGAGGGGTGGCAAAAATTCAGAAAGAATTTTTGACGGGGTGGTTAATAAAGATAAAGTATTAAAAAAATATCCACCCTTTGCTGAGTGAAACGCCTTTGCGAACGAAAAATATTCAGCAAGAAAAATAAAAATCTTAGCGCTCTTTGCGTTAAAAACAACAGTTTGTCATTCCGTAGGAATCTAAGCAGATGCTTTCAGAATGATAAACAGAAAGTAAAAAAGTTAGTATTAGAGGTGTCATGCTGAGCTTAAAGTTTATCATGAGCTTGACGAAGGAAAGCATTTCCCTCTAATTAAAAACAAAAAACACATTTAGGTTTAAAAAAATTAAACAACGCAGAATCTAAGTAAAAATAAATAAGATCGGAGGTGAAAGAACCGATCTACCGTTTGAAATAGCTGTAAACAGTAAAAATTGAAAGTAAAAGTTCTTGGTTAAAAGAGTCCCGAAGGGACGATTTAAATCAGGATAGGATGGAAAATCCTGTCAAAAAAAGCAAAAAATCGAAAGTAAAATGAGCAAAAAGAGAGTTTTAATCAGTGTTTCTGACAAGAGCGGATTAATCGAATTCGCACAGTTTTTGGAAGCCCAAAATTATGAATTGATTTCTACAGGAGGGACGTTCAAACATTTGAAAGACGCTGGTTTAAATCCAATTCAGATTGATGAGGTTACCAATTTCCCTGAGATGTTGGACGGAAGAGTGAAAACATTACACCCGAAAGTTCACGGTGGTTTGTTGGCGGTTCGCTCCAACGAAGAACACATGAAAACAGTTCAGGAGCACGAAATTGGCCTGATTGACATGGTAATCGTGAATCTTTATCCTTTCTTCGAAAATGTAAACAAAGACATTTCTCTTCACGAAAAGGTAGAATTCATAGACATCGGAGGTCCTTCAATGCTTCGTTCTGCAGCGAAAAATTTTGATTCTGTTACGGTAATTACTGATGTTGAAGATTACGCAGCAGTAAAAATCGAAATGGAGCAAAACGGTGACACGTACATCGAAACTCGTAAAAAACTGGCAGGAAAAGTATTCAACCTTACTTCTGCTTATGACGGAGCCATCTCAAGAATGCTTTTGGAAGAAGATTATCCAACTTATCTGAATGCTTCTTACAAAAAAGTTTCTGACCTTAGATACGGTGAAAACCCGCATCAAACGGCAGCTTACTACGTTTCTACTTTCGAAAACGGTGCAATGAAAGATTTCGAACAATTGGGAGGTAAAGAATTGTCTTTCAACAATCTTCGTGATATGGATCTTTGCTGGAAAGTGGTAACGGAATTCAAAGAAGAAATGGCTTGTTGTGCAGTAAAACACTCTACACCTTGTGGAGTTGCGATCGGAACATCAGCTTTGGAAACGTATACAAAAACTTTCGAATGTGATCCGGTTTCTATCTTTGGCGGAATTGTTGCAATGAACTACAAAATCGACGCAGCAACAGCAGAAGAATTAAACAAAACATTCCTTGAAATTGTTATGGCTCCTGAATTTGATGAGGAAGCTTTAGAAATTTTAAGAAAGAAGAAAAATTTAAGAATTATAAAAATTGTAAACCCTGTTTCTGATAAACAGACTTGGGTGAAAATTGATGGAGGAATTTTAGTTCAGGACAACGACAGCATCTTCTCAGATGATATTAAAGTGGTAACTGAAACTCAGCCTACAGAAGAGCAGAAAAAAGCATTATTATTCTCTCAAAGAGTAGTAAAATATGTAAAATCTAATGCAATTGTAGTTTCCAACGGAATTCAGGCTTTCGGAATCGGAGGTGGACAGGTAAACAGAATCTGGGCAACTCAACAAGCGATTGAAAGAGCTAAAGAGAAATTCACAGGAGACTTAGTTTTGGCTTCTGATGCGTTTTTCCCTTTCCGTGATGTCGTAGATTTCTGCGCTCAGGAAGGAATCACAGCGATCATTCAGCCAGGAGGAAGTGTAAAAGATCAGGACAGCATCGAGGCGGCTAACGAGCATAAAATCCCGATGATGTTTACTGGAATTAGACATTTTTTACATTAATTAAAATAGAATTAAAAAATATTTTTGAGATTGTATTTATACCATCCAAAATTATATATTTGTAGAAATTAGACTAGATAATAAATAAAGTATGAGAATATTAATCATAGGTGAAGGTGGAAGAGAATCTGCTTTAGCATCAAAACTACAGAATGACCCGAGAATTTCTAAAATGTTCTTTGCTAACGGAAATGCGACTACTGATGTAATTGGGAAAAATGTTCATTTATCAGAGATTAAAGAACTTAGAGATTTTGCTATTAAAGAAAAAATAGATCTTACGATCGTAGGTCCGGAAGCTCCGCTTGTGGCAGGTTTGAAGGATGAATTTAAGAAGCATGATCTGAAAGTTTTTGGTCCTAACCAGAAAGTAGCAAGCTTAGAAGGAAGTAAGGCTTTCTCTAAAAAGTTTATGCAGACCTATGATATCAAAACAGCGAAAGCAGTAGTTTTTGATTCATACAATGAAGCGAAAGAATACATTCAGACTCAGGAATATCCTTTGGTAATCAAAGCAAGTGGTTTAGCAGGTGGAAAAGGGGTTGTTATTTGTGAAACGTTGGAAGAAGCTGAAGCTACCATCCATGATTTCATGATCAGAAGAATCTTTGGAGATGCCGGAATCCGTGTGGTAATTGAAGAATACTTACAAGGTTTTGAAGCTTCTATTATTGCGTTTTCAAACGGCGAAACACTATATCCTTGTATTGCTGCTAAAGATTATAAAAAAGCAGGAAACGGAGATACAGGTCCTAACACAGGAGGTATGGGTACGGTAGCACCAAGCCCGGAATTTACAGCTGAGCACTATGCAGATTTTGAAAAAAATATTCTTGAAACAACTTTAAAAGGTCTTAAAGCTGAAGGTTTCAGTTTTAAAGGAATCATTTTCTTTGGATTGATGGTGACCAAAAAAGGGACTTATCTTTTGGAATATAACATGAGATTCGGTGATCCTGAAACTCAGGTATTGATGGCTTTAATGGAGAATAATCTTCTTGAC
>DKLU01000309.1:793-19691 GCA_002455915.1 Chryseobacterium sp. UBA6632 | reverse complement strand
TTTAATCAGAACGTATTAAATACTCAGCAAAACTCAACGGTAACGGTTACCAAGAGATTTTTGAAATTGCCGATTACCATTACAGGAACGGCTTCTTATTCTCAGAACTTTGCGACAGGAAATTCAGATTTGCGTTTGCCACAGATGAACGTTGCCATCAATCAGTTTTATTATTTAAATCTAAAACAGGGGTGAGACAAGGTTTATTGGAAAATATTACAGTAAACACAGGGTTAAATTTATCCAATTATGTTTCTACCACAGAAGGGGAACTTTTCACTCCGGCAATGTGGGAAAAAATGCAGACGGGATTGAAGAATAATATTTCATTAGGAACCAATACAACGGTGGCGAAATATTTTACCTTCAGTTTAGGTGCTAATATTGACAATGCTTTAACGACAAAAACATTAACCAGAACTTACGATCCTATCATTAATAAAGAAGTAGACGTAGTGAATAAAAATATCACAGGATACTCTATTTTCTCAACAACAGCGAGTTTGCAGACTACACTTTATGGGATGATGAAATTCAAAAAAGGAGGTGCAGTAGAAGCGGTGAGACATATGATGACGCCAAGTATCGGTTTTACCTATTCACCTGATTTCGGAGGTTCCGGTTTTGGATATTTTAAGAATTATTACAATGCCAACGGAGCTTTAACCACTTATTCAATTTTTGAAAAAGGAATTGTTGGGCAACCGACAAGTGGCATGGTTGGTGCATTAGGTATCAATGTTGGAAACAATGTTGAGATGAAAGTAAAATCTAAGAAAGATTCAACGGGAGTGAAAAAGGTAAAGATTTTCGAATCATTAAACTTTTCGGCAAACTATAACTTTGCAGCGAAAGATCACCCTTGGTCGGTATTTTCAATCAACGGGCAGTCTTCTTTCTTTGAAAATAAATTGAGTGTAAACACCAGCTTAACATTAGATCCATATAAAATCATGTTCCTTCCGGGGCAAGATCAGGGAATCAGAACAGAGGATTTCGGACATTTCAGTGTTCAGGGCTTCAATGTTCAGTTATCGTATCCTTTAAGCAGTGAAATTTTTGGCGAGAAAACAGATTACGCCAAAAAGTATTCGCAGAAAGGAGAGATTCGAAACGAAAATTATTATTTTGATGATGATAATTATGCACGCTTCGATCAGGCATGGACTTTGAATATTAATGCAAACTATGCCTACACAAGAAATGCAACGAGAAATGCGAATAAAATTGCATCGGTAGGTCTTGATGGAAGTATTAAATTAACTCCATATTGGAACATCAACGGAAGTACGCATTATGATATGGTGACCAAGCAGCTGGCGTATACGAGGATTGGTTTTTCGAGAGATCAGCGAAGTTTTACGATTAACTTCAACTGGGTTCCTTTCGGGCAGTACAAAGTATATGACTTCTTTATAGGTATCAAAGCCAATATCTTAAGTGATGCATTGAAGTATAAAGACAGAAGTTTTACACAGCCAAATTCACCTTTCTAAGAAGGATTTGAGATTTAAAGATAGAAATAGAATATAAATTTTATATTTGCACCCAAAATAAATTCTAATGAAACAAATAATCAACACAGTTAACGCTCCTGCAGCTATCGGACCTTATTCACAAGCTAACCTTGCAAATGGTGTTTTGTACATCTCTGGTCAGATTCCTGTAGATCCTGCAACTGGAAAATTGGTAGAAGGTATTGAGAAAGAAACACATCAAGTAATGAAAAATCTTGAGGCTATCCTTACAGAAGCTGGGATGACTTTCAAAAATGTGGTGAAAGCTACGATCTTCCTTAAAAGTATGGATGATTTTGCGGTAATGAACGATATTTATGCGTCTTATTTAGATGCAGAAAGCTATCCGGCCCGTGAAACGGTACAGGTTTCTTGCTTGCCAAAAAATGTTGATATTGAAATTTCTATGATTGCACATCAGGATTAATGAACTTCTTCAGAAATACATTAGCGGTTATTGTAGGGCTTGGTATCGCCGGGCTTATTATTACTCTTGGTATAAGAGTTTTTCCGCAATGGGTTACTTTTGAAGCTTTTGCTCCGTTTGAGCATTGGCAAAGATTTCTTTACAGTATGAAAGACGACCAGGCGTTCTTCGGATTCCTGTTGTTTATTTCCGGCTTGGGAACTACCGTAGGAGGTGTGGTTACTGCTGTGATTGTAAAGTATGCCAAAGTTGCCTATGCTATTCTTATTGGTTTTATCATGCTCTTTATAGCGATGTTGGATGTTATTATTTTACCGTATCATCCTACATTTTATAAGATTTCTATTTTCCTTACGTTTTTCCCGTTTTCGTGGATTGGAGGTAAGATTGTAGAAGTAATTTATGAACGAAATAAAAAGAAAAGAATCGCTGAAAAAATGAATAATAAATCTTAATTGATTTACATCTTAAAATAAAAGCGGGCTGCAAAATTATTTTGCAGCCCGCTTTCGTTGATATGAAATCTTTGTTTAGCTCTAATTGATTAAGGCATTTTAAACCCTCTCTGGTAGCCTCTTCCGTAGTCATCCATATACTTGATCTGACCTGTTCCTGTGAATTTGCTTAATAAGCTTTCTACATCTTTTTGAGAATTTACCGGCTTGCCGTTAATTTCCGTAATAATATATCCATCTACAATACCTGCCTTAGCAATTTCACTACCTTCTACTACGTTTTTAGCAACAACACCGCTGGTTAAACCATAGTAAGCTTTCGTTCTGTCATCCAAACCTTGGAATTCAGCACCAATCTTTTCTGTTACGGTAAGATCTGCTTTTGTTCTGGTAGAAGTTCCACCTTGCTGATCTTTCAACGTTACTGTAGTTGTGTTTTCTTTTCCGTTTCTTAAATAGACTAACTGTACTTTATCACCAGGACGTTTGCTTCCGATTGACATTGATAAATCTGCGAAATCTGTAATGTTGGTAGCATCAATTTTAGTAATGATATCTCCAACTTTTAATCCTGCATCTTCAGCGCCACTCTTATCTCCAAATCCTGTAACATAAACTCCTGATCCAGCTTTAATATTTGTCTTCTTTTGCTTGTTGTAAGCCGCCACCTGCATATCATCTGATAAGTCTAATGACTGTACACCTAAGAAACCTCTCTGCACGATACCGAATTTCTTAATATCCTCAACAATTTTTCTTGCTAAGTTTGCTGGAACCGCAAATCCATACCCTTGGTAATAACCAGTTGTAGATGAAATTGCAGAGTTGATCCCGATAAGATCTCCATTTGTATTTACCAAAGCACCTCCTGAGTTTCCAGGGTTAATAGCGGCATCGGTTTGAATAAAACTTTCAATAGGATTGGTTGCTTTACCTTGTCCTCCAAGAATTCCGATTCCTCTGCCTTTTGCAGAAATAATACCTGCTGTTACCGTTGAGTTCAAACCAAGAGGGTTACCCACTGCTAATGCCCATTGTCCGACTTCAATATTATCTGAATTGGCAAAATTTAAATATGGTAATCCTTTTTCTTCGATTTTTAATAAAGAAATGTCCGTATTCGGGTCAGTCCCTATTAATGTTGCGATATATGATTTTTTATTGCTTAATACAACTTCCAGTTTGCTAGCTCCTGCTACTACGTGATTATTTGAAATAATGTATCCGTCAGGCGAAATAATTACCCCAGAACCCATTCCTGATGGCATATTGTCTGGCGTCTGTTGTTGCTGCTTTTGTCTTTGTTGACCTCTTCCGCCGCCACCTCCGAAAGGATCACCGAAGAAGAAATCGAATAAATCTTGTTCAGAAGCTCTTCCACCACCAGAAGTTGCTCTGTTTTGATAATTTTTGATCGTTACAACAGCCGGAACCGTTGTTTTAGCTGCTTTTACGAAATCATCACCGACAGCAGCGGTGTTCATCCCTGCAAAAGAGACATTAGATCCTTTTGTAAAATAAGATTGGTCTGCATTATTAGAACCGTGGCCAAAATATTGAATTGTTCCAACGGTAGTAGCTCCTGAGATAACTCCAACCACTGCAAATGGTAATAGTTTTTTTAAAGTACTCTTCATTGTTATATCTTCTTTGTTATTTATTAATTTTTTAAACTTTTCGTTTTAGTGTAAACAAATTTAATGCTAAATAGGTATGCGATTGGCACGTAATGTTTCAGTTTTAACTAAAATTTAACTAGAATAACATTATTTTATGTGTTATGTCGTAATTATAAAGCTCTATTAACAAAACTTAAAATTATATTAAATGACAATCTGACATAGTATAGATGCCAATTTGGACATAAAAGTTAAATATAATCATTTTATTTGATGCTTGTTTAAATAAACAATTAACCATCAACCATTAACCAAAAACTATAAACTAACAACCACTAGTTATCAAGCCATTTAAAAAATTCTTATCTTTGCAAAAATATTTTCTCACTTAAAACGTTTATAGCATGCAACTGTATAACACCTTAAGCGCAGAAGAAAGAGCTCAACTTATTGATGAAGCTGGTAAGGAACGCCTTACACTGTCTTTCTATGCGTATGCCAAAATTGAAGATCCCAAAAAATTTCGCGACGATTTATTTATAGCCTGGAACGCCTTGGATGCGTTGGGTCGTATTTATGTTGCTCATGAAGGAATTAATGCTCAGATGAGTGTTCCTGCTGACAATTTTGAGGCTTTTCGCGATACGCTGGAAGTATATGACTTCATGAAAGGAATTCGTCTGAATGTAGCGGTAGAGCAAGACAATCATTCATTTTTAAAATTAACCATAAAAGTTAGACATAAAATCGTTGCCGATGGATTGAATGACGAAACTTTTGATGTTACCAATAAAGGAATTCACCTGAAAGCTCAGGAATTCAATGATATGTTGGATGATCCGAACACGATTGTCGTAGATTTCAGAAATCACTACGAAAGTGAAGTTGGTCATTTCGAAGGAGCGATTACTCCCGATGTTGAAAATTTTAGAGAAAGTTTGCCGATCATCAACGATCAATTGCAGGATTTTAAAGAAGATAAAAACCTTTTGATGTATTGTACAGGCGGAATTCGTTGTGAAAAGGCGAGTGCTTACTTCAAACATCAGGGCTTTAAAAATGTTTATCAATTGGAAGGTGGAATTATTGAATATACTCGCCAGATCAAAGAAGAAAACATTGAAAGTAAATTTATAGGAAAAAATTTCGTTTTCGATCATCGTTTAGGTGAAAGAATTACAGACGATATTATTTCACAATGTCACCAGTGTGGAAAGCCTTGTGATAATCATACGAATTGTGCCAATGATGCCTGTCATCTTTTATTTATCCAATGTGATGAATGTAAAGCGGCGATGGAAAATACATGCTCGACAGAATGTCTTGAAACTATTCATTTGCCTTGGGAAGAGCAGGTTGCAAAAAGAAAAGGTCTTCAGGTTGGTAATAAAGTATTCAGAAAAGGAAAATCTGACGCTCTGAAATTTAAGAATTCAGGAGATCTTTCTACGTTAACTTTGGCAAAAGCAGCGCCAGAAACAAAAGATATTCGTCAGAAAATCAAAGTAAAGAAAACGTTGATCGGAAAAGCAGAGCATTATTATTCAAAATCAAAAATTGCTCAGTTTCTTATTGAAAGCAAAGAACTTTCTGTTGGAGATAAAGTTTTGATTTCAGGGCCAACAACGGGAGATCAGGAAGTAACGATTACTCAGATTTTCGTTAATGGAGATTTCAATGAAACAGCAAAAGCAGGAGATCAAATTACTTTTGAATTGCCATTCAGAGTTCGTTTGTCTGATAAATTATATAAAATTCTGGAGGCATAAAGACGTATCATTAAAATGTTAAAAGCTGAACTTAGAAAAAAATATATGCTAAAAAGAAAAGCCTTGTCGATTGATGAGGCTTTCTTGTTATCTGAAAAAATAGTTGAAAATTTTCTGAATTATTTCAAGCTAAAAGAAAAGGAAAAAGTTCATGTTTTTCTACCTATTTTATCTAAAAAAGAAATTAATACTCAGATTTTCATTGATTATTTTTTTAAGCAAAATATTCGTGTTTTTGTTCCTAAAATTGTTGATGAGAAATTAATTGCTATTGAAATTTTTCCTAATACGGTTTTCGAAATCAACGGTTGGGGAATTTTTGAACCTGTTTCTAATGAAGATTCTGGAGAAAATGATTTCGATTATGTGATTACTCCGCTTTTATATTGTGACAAAAAAGGGAATAGAGTAGGCTACGGAAAAGGTTTTTATGATGGTTTCTTTGAAAATATTTCTTCCAAGACAAAAAAAATCGGAGTTAATTATTTTAACCCCGATGAAAATATCGATGATGTCTGGGAAAATGATATTCCGCTAGACTATTTGGTAACGCCGACAGACGTTGTATCTTTTTTAGGCTTGGAATAAAAATTTAAAAAGTAAAATTTAAATTCTTTCTTAAATTTCACCGGCGCAGAAACTAACGTGTACTGAGCATTCTTCTCAAAAGAACCTAATGAACGGTTTTTATCATCAAAATATTCCACATTAAATTTCGCTAAATCTAAGGTGTCTTTTTTGTAATAATCTTTATATACCTCAAGATTATTCACTTTTGCGGTCTTTACTTTTAGGCTGTCCAGCTCTTTAAAAAGTTTCTTAAAAGTTGTGCTGTCCGGCTTATGGAAGTAGCTTTTCATCTGTGAATAGATTACTGTATCTATTTCAGTATCACCATTTCCGGATAAATAAAGCGTTGAGAGATCCAAAAGCTCCTGAACTTTCTGTTTTGTTATGAAATTTATCGCTTGTGCGCTATCCATTTGTACTGCGGGATAGCTGCTTCTGTTGTTGCTTGTTCTTAATTTGTCTAAATCGCTTACCTCTGCCGTCGTTTTTTTATTGCAGGCCGCTAAGCAAAATAACAGTATTGCAAACAGTAAAAAATTATTTATTATTTTCATCAGTACTTGCAATTTTAAATTTAATAGATACTATTTTTCCTTTATCTTTTTTCATTTCAATTACGCTAAGGTTTTTCAAAGACGTAGTTGGGGTGGTTACTAAAGTAATATATTTTTGTTTATCAAGGGTTTCAATTCCAAAAGTTGCATTATCATATACTTGATAGATCACCGCGTTATTGCTAATCAGGTTTTCCAGCTGCTTTCTCTTTTGTTTTAGCATTTCAGGATTGCCTTTTGCATCTTTTACAGAGAAATAATTTACCGCCATTTTGTAATCATCCGGCTTTAATTCTATCATTTCTTCTTCAGGTGCATTTTCCAGATTACGGTTTACTTCCAGATTTTCATAGAAAGGAGCACTGATCTGCATTTTAATATTTTTATCCTTGGTGGAATAATAAAAACATTCTCCAGGCTTTATTTTATATAGAAGAGGAGATTCGTTCTCTTTAATTACTTTTATTTCTAAAGTATTTATAATCGATATGCTTCTGTCTGCGTCTGTGAAACAATATTTATAAGTTTTTGAGAAAATTTCATCTTTAAAACCTAAAAGTCCCGTAGTGATAATCAAAATTGAAGTTACAAATGCCCAAACATTCTTTTTAAAGAAATTCTTTTTAGTTTTTTCGTTCTGAGAAAATGTTTGAGTTATTTCTTCTCTATTTTGATTAATTGTTTGATTTTCAGTATTTGATTTTTGTAAATCAGATATTTCGTGCTCTGGTAATTCTGTTTTTTTATGAATTATCTCAGAATTTGGCAATTCTTGAGAATTTGATACGATATTTTCTAATTGCTGAATTTCTTCTTCGTCTAATTCTTCACTTTCCTGTAGCAATTCTCCTGCAAAAAGATGTTGCTTTTTAAAATCATACCATGAGTCATAACCCGCATAAATGCTCAATAAATTAAGCATATCTATTCTGGGTAATTTCGTAACCGGATAAGTTTTAAAGTAAGTGTAAAAAGACTTTTCACTAATGTTTCCTTTAGCTTTTTTTCGAAGATCTTCCTGAAAATATATAATATCAATCCCCTTCCACTTTGAAATATCATCGTAGGAAGGAGTGTATTCTTTCAGATATTGAGCTTGAACATCCTTTTTTAACTGCTCAAAATGTAATAGATCTAAATCCGTCAATTTATTTTTTAATAATTAAATTATTGATTTTCAGTATTGTTTATTTGTAAAACTATTTTACAAAGTTATTACAATTATTTTTCCTAAACAAATTTTTTATCTGCTATACCTTTGTCTTGTTCAAATAACAGAACAGAGAAAAATTTTATAAAACAATATTAACAAAATTAAATTTAATTTATTATGAAAAAGTCATTATTCGTAGCTGCTATCGCTGCAATCTCTTTAGTTGCTTGTAAAAAAACTGAAGCTACTGCTACAGAAGGTGCTGCTGATTCAGCTACAACTGCTATCGATTCTACTGTTGCTGCTGTAGATTCTACTGCTACTGCTGCTGTAGATTCAGTAAAAGCTAACGCTGGTGCTGCTGTAGATTCAGTAAAAGCTGATGCATCTGCTGCTAAAGCTGAAGTTAAAGAAGAAGCTAAGAAATAATTTAAGCTACGCTTTAAACATAAAAGAACCGTTTCACTCAGTGAGACGGTTTTTTTATGTACAGTTATTGCGAGTCGAAGGTAAAGCAATAGCTTATAGAAGTAATTATCTATAAACTATCAACCAACAAGTATCAACAATTATCCTTTCTTCTGTCTCAACGCTTCATAGCAAGTAATCGCTACAGCATTGCTCAAGTTTAAAGAATCAATACTTCCAATCATTGGAATCAACGTATTCTTTCCTTTTCCTGTCCAGAATTCACTTAAACCTGAATGTTCTGTTCCAAATAAAACTGCTGATCTCTGCGTGAAATCTCTTTTGTAAAGATCTTCCGCCGTTTCATCCATGATAGTTGTATAGATATTGAAATTGTTTTTATTTAAATATTCTAAAACTTCTTCATTTTCTGCCTGAAAAACTTCCATTCCGAAAAGGCAACCTACGCTTGATCGAATAACATTCGGATTGTAAAAATCTGCTTTTGTATCAGTTACAATTAAAGCATCAACGCCAAAAGCCTCACAACTTCTTAAAATGGCACCCAAATTTCCAGGCTTTTCAACACCTTCCACAATAATTACCGTTGAATTATCCTTCGGGTTAAAATCTTTAAGAGAAGTTTCTTTTGTTTTGTAAACACCAATAATTCCTTCAGAACTTCCTCTGTACGCAATTTTTTCATATACTTTATCGCTTACCAAATGAATTTTTCCGTTGGGTTGAATTCCTTTAAATATATTTTCACAGATAAAATATTCTACAGGCTCAAAATCATACTTTAAAGCTCTTTCATTTTCCTGCTGACCTTCCACCACAAAAACGTCGGATTTTTTTCTAAATCTGTTGTCTGTAATAAGTTTCGTGATGTTTTTTATCTTTTCGTTTTGAAAACTTTCTATTTGCATAGTGCAAAATTATGTAAAATTTATCGTTAAATAATGAAAATGAAAAACCTCAGAATCAATCCGAGGTTTATTTTAAAATTGTAACTTGATGTACTTGGCTCTTTTTACTTTTTACTTTGTATCTGAAAAATTATTCTTCTGAGGTTTCAATCGAGATTTGAGAAGTGTCGATCAAACTTTGCGGCAGTTCTTTTTTGTTTTTAATTCCTAAAGATTTTAATTTTTGTGTCTGAACAATCAAATTGTCATTTCCTGAAGATAATTGCTTGTAAGCATCATTATAAACGTTTTTAGCCTGATCGATATTTCTTCCCACTTTTTCAAGATTATCGACAAAACCGACAAATTTATCGTACAATTTAGCTCCTCTCTCAGCAATTTCCATTGAATTTCTGTTTTGATATTCTCTTTTCCAAAGATCAGCGATTAGTTTTAATGATGTAATTAAATTGCTTGGATTTAACAAAAGAATTCTTCTGTCATAAGCATAATTCCAAAGGTTTTGATCAGCTTGCATAGCTGCAATATACGCAGGCTCGCTTGGGATAAACATCATCACAAAATCCAAAGATTTTCCGTAATCATCATACGCTTTTTGACTTAATTGATTAATGTGATTTTTGATAGAGTTTAAATGTTGATTCAATCTCATAAGATAAATATCTTGGTCGGTTTCATCCACCAATTCGGTGAATGCCGTTAAAGAAACTTTGGAATCAATGATTACATTTCTTTCGTCAGGATATTTTATCACTGCATCCGGACGCATTTTTTTACCTGAAAATTCAGAAAACAACGCTTTATTATCTTCATCGCGAAGTTCATGTTCAAGAAAATATTCTCTTCCTTTTACCAAGCCAGATTTTTCGAGGATGCTTTCCAAAATCATTTCGCCCCAATTTCCCTGTGTTTTACTTTCACCTTTCAAAGCACGGGTCAGTTTTTTAGCATCTTCTGAAATTTGCTGATTCAGTTCGGCTAATTCCTTTACTTTTTCGGCAAGAGAAAAACGTTCTTTATTTTCCTTTTCGTACGCTTCGTTCACACGGTTTTTCAAATCGGTAATTTTTTCCTGAAAAGGTTCAAGAATATTTTTAAGATTATTTTGATTAAGTGTAGTAAATTTTTCGGTTTTCTCTTCCAGAATTTTATTCGCCATATTTTCAAACTGAAGTCTGGCTTCCTGCTGCATTTTAATGATCTCTTCTTTTTGGGTATTCAGCGAGGTTTGAAGACTTTCATTTCTGGCAGATATTTTAGCATATTCATTTTTCAGATCATCCAAAATGTCCGATTGTTGTACGTAAAGTTCTTTATCTTTTGCATTATTTTGAAGCAATTCCTGAACTTTCAGGTTTGCATTTTCAAAATCGGCTATATTTTTTATATGTAATTGATTCAGATTGTCATACGTGCTTCGTAGAACCATCGATGATTTTAAAGCAAAATACGAAATCAGAGCGCCCAAAACGCCGCCCGCCGCAAAACCAATGATTAAATAGGTGATCTCCATTTTTCAAAATTATGAAAAAAGCGTTGGGAATAAAATAGCTTTGTCTCGGATGTGAAATAAATGATGCTTATCTTTAGGACAAATTTCAGGAACATGAATGTTTTGTTAGTTGAAGATGATTCCAGAATCAGCAATTTTCTGGTAAAAGGTCTAAGCGAAATCGGTTATCATATTACGTTGGCGGAATCGGGTGAAAAAGCCCGTGAAATCATCGGTTTGTATGAATTTGATATTATTCTGATGGATATTATGCTTCCCGGTCTGGACGGAATTCAATTAACTCAAATCATCAGATTCAAGAAAAATTATACACCGATTTTGGTGATTAGCGCATTAAACAGTCCTGATGATAAAATTAAAATGCTTGATTTGGGTGCGGATGATTATTTGTCTAAACCTTTTCATTTTGAAGAATTAATTTCAAGAATCAAAGCGTTGACGAGAAGAAATAAATTAAGCTACGAAAAAGAATCTCAGCTAATCTCTTGCGGAAATCTGACGATTGATAAAGATCTTCATAAAGTAACACAAAACGGGAACGAAATAGAATTTTCTCCCACCGAATACAAATTGCTGAATTTCCTGTTGGAGAATAAAAATAAAGTGCTGAGCAGGACTCAGATTCTTCATAATGTGTGGGGAATTAATTTCGACAACAATACAAATCTCGTGGATGTTTATATTTCTTATCTCCGAAATAAAATAGACGAAACCGAGAATAAAATTATTCATACAATAAAAGGAACCGGCTATCTGATCAAAGATTAAAATGACGCTAAGAAACAGATTTATCCTTATTTCGAGCCTGTCGTTTGGCATTGTTTCTATCATTACATTTGCAGTGATATATTTTGCGTATTACGACAGTACAAAGATTTCTTACTTTGAAAAGCTGAAAAATACGGCGCTTATTTCTGCGATTTATTATCTTGAAAAAGACGAACTTTCAGTCAACCGTCATGCTCAAATCAAAAAAGAATATAAAAGTCTGATCCGAAATAGGGAAGTGGCGATTTATGATCAGAATAATAAGGTGACTTTTGGGGAAGATTTTAATGATCCTTATATTAAGCAGAAACACTTGAACGCGGCACGGGCCAACCAATGGGTTCAGTTTATGTCGGATGATAATTTTTATTACGGAATTTTTTATCCAGATAATCAGGGAGATTTTGTGGTTTTTGTAAAATCTTCGAATGCTTCTTTCCGATCGCAAATCTTCAGGTTGTCGATCATCATGTTTACGGTGCTTATTTTGGGATTAACCGCCATTTTTATTCTGAGTCGTTATCTTTCAAAAGTGGTTTATAAACCAGTTTCTAATGTGGTGAAACATATTAATAATGTAGATTATAAAAATATTTCCCAGGCGATAACGACTACCAATACAAATGATGAGATTGAAGAACTCATAAAATCTTACAATAAATTATTCGGAAGGATTTCTGAAAATATGCTGTTGCAGCAGAATTTTATCAACTATGTTTCTCACGAGTTTAAAACACCTTTGGCCGCCATTTCCGGAAATCTTGAAGTTTTTGCCCAAAAAGACCGAACGCCCGAGGAATATCGAAAAGTGGCAAAAGAATCTTTGGAAAACGTATACGAAATTGAAAATATTCTGAATAATCTTTTGCTGATGTCCGGTTTAGCAAAGCTTGAAGAATCGCATAAAACCGTAAGAATTGACGAGCTGATCTGGAAAATTTATTCTAAACTTGAACCCAAAGCTAAAGAGCATCAATCTTCCATAACAATAGATTTGCAGGTGATAAAACCTTCATTGCTTGAATATCCGGGAAATGGAACGTTGCTTTTTTTAGCTTTATATAATATTGTAGAGAACGCGATAAAATATTCTTCAAATAATTCTATTGAGATTAATATTTTCGAGCAAACAGAAAAATTGCATATCGAAGTGAAAGATCACGGTAAGGGAATCTCCAAAGAAGATCTTAACAACGTAACCGAAACTTTCTTCCGCGGAAAAAATGTAAATGAAGTAAAAGGAAGTGGGATCGGACTGTCTTTGTCTAAAAGTATTTTTGATCATCATCATATTTCAATGAAAATTGATTCTGAAGTGAATAAAGGAACAAAGGTTTGTTTAATTTTTAATGCCTAAAATATTTGGCTGGAAGAGTGAAGCTGGAGGCTGGAAGTTTTGGCGTATACAGAATATTTTCTGTCACCTCCATCAACTTCCATCTTCCATCCCCCATCTTCCCACCCAAAAATCCTCTAATCAAACTCTAATGTTGGGCTAACCGAACTTTAATTCTATTCGAAATTGCCTTTAATATTGCCAAAATAACTTTGTGGTCTTAAATACAAAGACCTTGAAGAAGCATATATTAATTGTACTATACATTCATGTCTTCGGTTTTTTTTCGGCGCAGGTTTCGGATACGATTACCATAAGCAGAAAAGAAGCCGAAGCAGTTTTTCTTGCCAATAACTTAGATCTTATCGCTCAAAAGCTTGAGATTTCACAGGCAGAAGCACGAACAGTTCAGGCTAAATTCTGGCCCAATCCTACATTAAGCATCAGCGAAGTTAATTTGTGGAAAACCTACGATATTGAAGCGCAACCCGCCTTGATAGGAAATTGGGGAAAAAGCTCACAAGTGGCTGTTGAAATCGAGCAGGTAATTCAAACTGCCGGAAAGAGAAGAAAGAATATTGAACTTGCCAAAATTGATGTGGATGGTGAGCAATACGAACTTCAGGAAGTATTGCGTGAGCTTAAAAAAACGTTGCGAAATACGGTAACGGAAATTCTTTATAATCAGGAGCAGCAAAAAATTTATCAAGGGCAAATTGCTTCGATTGAGAAACTCACGAAGTCTTATAATAATCAATTTAGTCTTGGGAATATCAGTAAAGCGGAATATGTAAGATTGAAAGCTCAGGAAATTGAGTTTAAAAAGAAACTCATCTCCCTTCATCAGGAAATTCAGGAGCAACAGGTAGAATTGAAAGCTTTACTGATTCTTCCCGCTAAAAAATATATTGTGATCTCAGATCCTTTTACAATGCCGGAAAAAGATTTGTCGGAATTAGAAGTCGATCAATGGACGGAAAAAGCAAAAGAAAATCGACCTGATATTTTGATGGCAAAAAATCAGGAAAAGTACGCGCAGAAAAATCTTGAATTGCAAAATGCCATGAAAACTCCAGATGTTACCGTTTCGATGAATTACGACCGTGGCGGAAATATTATGAAAGATTTTGTAGGAGTGGGAGTCGCGGTTGATCTTCCGATTTTTGATCGAAATAAAGGAAATATTCAACAAGCGAAACTTGAAATTGAAAAAACAAAGATCGAAACCCGAAAGAATGTGCTGAAATCTGAAAACGAAATTTCTTCTGTGTTTAAAAATTATATCAAAACAAAAGAGATTTCACATGATATCGATGATGCATACGAATCTACACTAGACGGACTTTTAATTAGTCATGAAAAAAACTTCAGACTCAGAAATATCAGCATGCTTGAATATATGGATTTCCTGGATACCTATATCGGCAATAAAATGATCATTCTGGATACGAAAAAAGAACTTAACCAATATTATGAAAACCTGCAGTATGTTGTGGGACAAGATTTATAAAATGAAAAAAAATATAGTATTATACCTTGCGGCAACGTCTTTTATGCTGGTGACATTCACTGGCTGTGCAGATAAAAAGCGGGTGGAGAAAACGGAAAACAAGACTTATTGTATCAGCCCGGATCTTAAAAAAGAAATAAAATTAGCAAAAGTTGAAATTCTGCCCATTCAGGAAAGTATTACGCTTACGGGAGAGGTAGAAAGCAATTCTGATAAAACGGTTCCTTATGTAAGCCTCGTGGATGGTGTAGTTACTGAAACCTATTTTGCACTTGGTGATTTTGTGAAAAAAGGTCAGGTTTTAGCGACGATTAAATCTTCTTCGTTAAACGAAATGCAGGATGATACCCAAACATTGCAAGCACAATTGGCAGTCGCGAAAAGAAAATTATCTTCGGTAGAAGCGATGTATAAAGATGATATTGCTTCTCAGAAAGATTTGCAGGAAGCAAAAGCCGATGTGCAGATTCTTCAGTCTAATATTTCTAAAACGAAAAAAAATCTGCAATTATATTCTGCGGGAGGGAATAATCTACAGATTAAATCTCCGGCAGACGGATATGTGATCGAAAAAAATATTTCCAACGGAATGCCAGTAACGACAGGAGGAGAACAGTTGTTTAAAATTTCAAATCTTGATAAAGTTTGGGTGATGGCGAATGTATATGCGACCAACATGCGAAATGTCTATGAAAACCAACCTGTAACCGTAAAAACACTCGCTTATCCCGATGAAGTTTTTTCCGGAAAAATAGATGTGATCTCTCAGGTTTTTAATGAAACTGAAAGAGTTTTAAAGGCAAAAATTGTAATGGATAATACCAATATGCACCTGAGACCCGGAATGTCTGCGGATATCGTATTGCCTGTAAATGCTCAGAACAAATCGGCGATGGCAATTCCTCAGAAAGCATTGATTTTTGATAATAATCAAAGTTATGTAGTGGTTTATAAAAAAGATTGCGAAATCGAGATCAGACCAGTGACGGAGATCGCTTCCAACAGCCAATATATTTATGTTGAAGGAAACCTGAAAGCAGGAGAAAATATCATTACTTCAAACGGTCTTCTGATTTATGAAAACCTGAAAAGTCAATCTAAATAAAGAGAATCATGAGAAAATTTGTTCAGAATATTGTTTCTTTCTCTTTAAAAAACTCCCTGATTGTTATTTTTGGGACGCTTCTTTTATTGGCAGGAGGAATCTATTCTTATATTCATACGCCCATCGAGGCATTTCCGGATGTTACCAATACGAGGGTGAGGGTGATTACCCAATGGCCGGGGAGAAGTGCCGAAGAAATAGAAAAATTTGTTACGCTTCCGATCTCGAAAGAAATGAATACCATTCCGAATAAAACTTCGGTGCGGTCTATTTCCCTTTTCGGATTATCGGTGGTTACGGTTATTTTTGATGATCATGTGGATGATTTTTATGCTCAACAATATGCTTCCAACCGACTCGGAAATGTAGAATTGCCCAACGGCGCAGAATTCAGCATTGAACCTCCTTCAGGAGCTACGGGGGAGATCTATCGTTATGTTATTAAAAGTAAATTACCGATTAAAGAAGTCACTTCCATTCAGGATTGGGTGATCGAGCGGGAGCTTCTTGCTGTTCCCGGAGTGGCCGATGTGGTGAGTTTTGGAGGTGAAGAGAAAACGTATGAGATCAAAATTAATCCTACAGAACTTCAGAACTATGATCTTTCACCTCTGGATGTCTATGAAGCGGTTTCGAAAAGCAATATCAATGTAGGCGGAGATGTGGTTTCCAAAGGCGATCAGGCTTATGTTGTCCGTGGAATTGGATTGTTGGAAAGTAAAGAGGATATTGAAAATATTCAGATTGAAGTAAAAGGGTCTACGCCGATTTTGGTAAAGCATGTGGCTGAAGTTAAAGTTTCCGCAAAACCGAGACTCGGACAAGTAGGTTACAATAAGGAAAATGATCTGGTAGAAGGTATTGTCATCATGCTTCGTGGAGAAAACCCGAGTGATGTTATTGGCAGATTAAAAGACCGTATCGCAGAATTAAACGGAGGCGAACTGCCGGGAGATGTGCAGATTGTTCCGATCATCGACAGAACAGAATTGGTAAACACAACCGTTCATACCGTTTCTAAAAACTTAGTTGAAGGGGTAATTCTGGTTTCCATCATCGTATTTATCTTTTTATACAACTGGAAAACGACTTTTATCGTCGCTTCAGTCATTCCTTTAGCATTCCTTTTTGCTATTATTATGCTTAAAATTCAAGGATTGCCCGCCAATCTTATTTCGATGGGAGCCTTGGATTTCGGGCTGTTGCTGGAAGGAACCCTCGTCATTGTGGAACACGTTTTTGTCGCCCTCGAGCAAAAATCGAAGGAAGTCGGGCTCAAGCGTTTCAACAAAATGTCAAAACTGGGAATCATCAAGAAAAGCGCAGGAAGCGTAGCGAGCTATATTTTCTTTGCATTGTTGATTTTAATTGTTGCATTAATGCCAATTTTCTCATTCCAGAAAGTAGAAGGTAAAATGTTTTCACCATTGGCATTTACGTTAGGATATGCTTTGTTAGGCTCATTAATTCTAAGTTTAACCTATGTTCCGGCGATGTGTAAATTGTTATTAACTAAAAATATTGAAGAGAAAGAAAACTTTATTTCTCGATTTTTCAGAGTTAATATTTACAGAATTTACGAATTCAGCTATCGTCATAAAAAAGGATTTATGGTTGGATTCGGAGCTTTATTAGCGCTTTGTGTATGGAGATTTTCAAATTACGGATCTGAGTTTTTGCCTAAATTAAATGAAGGCGCAATCTACGTTCGTGCTACATTACCAAATAGTGTGAATCTTGATGAATCTGTTCGACTAACCAAAGAGATGAAAGGAATTTTAATGAAGTATGATGAAGTGAAATTCGTGATGACACAAACCGGTCGCCCCAATGACGGGACAGATCCTACCGGATTTTTTAATATCGAATTTAATATTCAGCTGAAACCGGAAGACGAATGGAAGAAAAAAATATCAAAAGACGAACTTTTAGAACAGATGAGAGTTTCTCTGGAACGATATCCGGGAATCAACTTTGGATTTAGTCAGCCGATTCAGGATAATGTGGAAGAATATGTGGCGGGGGTAAAAGCTCCTTTGGTGATTAAAATTTTCGGAAATGATTTGTTTGAACTTGAAAAATATGCCAATCAGGTGGCTAATTCCATCAAAACAGTTCAGGGAATTTCGGATGTGAATGTTTTTAAAAATATTGGATTGCCAGAACTGAGAATTCAGCTTCATGATTCTAAAATGGCAAAATACGGAGTGTCGACAGCCGATGCACAGGCGGTTATTGAAATGACGATTGGCGGGCAGGCAGCGACAAAATTCTATGAAGAAGAAAGAATGTTTGATGTCATGTTGAGGTTTGAAAAAGATTATCGTGACACACCCGAAAAAATAGGAAATATTCTGATTCCGACTCAAGATAATAAAAAAGTGCCATTGAAAGAGATCGCAACGATTGATTATCATACAGGCCCTTCATTTATTTACCGAGAAGGAAACAGCCGATATATCGGGGTTGGTTTTAATATTGAAGGTCGAGATCTTGGAAGTACCATTGAAGATGCCAAAGCAAAAGTGGCCAAAGATGTAAATATTCCGAAAAAACATAAAATGACTTGGGCTGGAGAATTTGAAAGTAAAGAAAGAGCCGGAAAACAGCTTGCAATGGTGGTTCCTATTTCTTTAGTGTTGATTTTGATGTTGCTGTATTTCAATTTCGGAAATATGAAAGATACTTTAATTTCTTCGATTACGCTTGCATTTGCATTTATCGGAGGGTTTATGTCGCTTTGGTTCACCGGAACGATCTTCGGAATCTCAGCAGGAATCGGATTCATTATTCTCTTCGGAGTTGCAACGATTGACGGGATTGTCCTCATCGGAGTTATGAAAGAAAATCTTCAAAATAAATTACCTCTAAAGGCTGCCATTGCGGATGGGGTGAAAAGCAGAATTCGTCCCGTTGTCATGATTGCTTTAATGGGATCGATGGGGTTGTTGCCGGCGGCCATGTCTAACGGAATGGGTTCTGAAATTCAAAAGCCATTGGCTATCATGATCGTTGGCGGATTGATCATCTGTATGCTACTTTCCTTTACGATTTTACCGGCTGTGTTTTACTACGCATACCGAAAAAAGTATAAAGAAACGGCATAATCTACTGCAAATAATATCTTACTATATTATTCTTTCAACGGGTTTTTACCCACAAAAGTGAGCCATTTGGCTCACTTTATTTTTTTTGATAGTAGAAATTTTTAGTTGGTTTTCTCTTCATTTTTCTTAATTAAAATAAACTTTGTTTATTCTTTTTT
>DKLU01000309.1:0-523 GCA_002455915.1 Chryseobacterium sp. UBA6632 | reverse complement strand
TTTTATTAAGTTTTTTAAGCAAAGAATTTTAGCATCTTAATTTCTCAATGTTTAGAAAATGTAAAATTTAAATATTCTCTTAAGGAATTAAAATAGGCTCTGGAAAGGGTTCCAAAACAGGAGGTTGACAGAAACCTGTGTATATGATGCAGGTTCCGCCCATGCATATATAACCTGTCATCGATGACGATCCGTCGGGGCACATGATAAGAGCTTCTCCGTAACGGCTGCATTCTCTATCTGAATAACATTCTAAAGCAGGATATAAAGTTCCTCCGAATACGTTTTTAAGGTCTTTTCTTGGAAGATTTTTTAATTGACTGTTTTTCATGGTTTAGTTTTTTGTTGTATATAAATATACAATTATTTATAATAATGAATTGAAATGTAATATGTTATAGGGCTAAAATAAAAAAAGACTGCCTTTGAAAGACAGTCTGTGTATGTTGAGGTTTAGTAGATGTTTTAATTAGCGACTACACTCTAGCTCTGATTGAGCGGTATGTTTGAGCTCTTTTCGGGT
>DKLU01000308.1 GCA_002455915.1 Chryseobacterium sp. UBA6632 | reverse complement strand
ACAGAAAAGCTATTTATTTATCTCATTTTTGCTTTAGTTATTTTTATCACAACATTTAATTTGGCAGGAGCCATCATTATTTTACAACTTGATAAAAAAGAACAGGCAAAATCTTTGATTTCATTAGGTTTCCCGTTGAGTCATTTACGAAGAACGTATTTCTATACCGGAGTTTTAATTGTAACTTTAGGAGTTATCACAGGTTTAATTCTTGGAACAGCACTTTGTTATTTCCAACTGTACACAGAATTTTTCAGAGCAAATGAGGCTTTACCTTTCCCTGTAAAAATTGTGGGTAAAAATTATTTTATTGTTGCGCTTACCGCATCCATCTTTGGTTTCGCCATTTCTTGGTTCTTTTCTAAAATCAGTAAAGATTACATTACCAAAAATTAATATAAAGATTTTTTAATTTTTTGGTACCTTTGCGACCCAATTTTTAAAAATGAAACGAAATCTACTTCCCTTTTTGCTATTATTTGCATTTTTTAATGCATTCTCGCAAACTGCACCCGCCACATATTATGATGGTACAGCAGGATTATCAGGTGTTAATTTGAAAAACAAATTAAACGAGATTATAACAAATGGTCATCAGACTAAAACTTATAATGGTCTATGGACAGCCTTTGAGACGACAGATAGAGATTATTTTTATGAAAATGATGGAACTATCTTGGACATTTATTCAGAAAATCCTACTGCTGCAGATCCATACAACTATGTCTTAAACGTTAAAAGATGTGGAAACTATGGTGCAGAAGGCGATTGCTACAATAGAGAACACATTGTTCCTCAAAGTTTATTTGATGAAGCATCGCCTATGGTTGCTGATGTAAATTTCATCAGAGCTACAGACGGAAAGGTAAATGGGATGAGATCTAATTACCCTTTTGGAAAAGTAAATACATCTTCATTTTCATCATTAAATGGCTCTAAATTAGGAACATCAGCTTCTCCTGGATATAGTGGAATTGTATTTGAACCTATTGATGAGTTTAAAGGGGATGTTGCAAGAATGATTTTTTATTTTGTAACAAGATATCAAAACCAACTTGCAGGATTTACCTCTGCAAATGGTACAGGTAATATGCTGGGAACATCTGCATTCCCTGGATTACAATCATGGGAGCTTGAACAACTACGTGCTTGGCATGCACAGGATCCTGTTTCTGCTGCCGAAATCTCAAGAAACAATGCTACATTTGCATATCAGGCTAATAAAAATCCATTTATTGATCATCCTGAATTTGTAGAGTTAATTTGGGGATCGCAAGTTGCCGACACAGAAGCTCCAACAGCTCCAACCAACCTGATTGCTAACAATCCAACTTCAAATTCAATTGCTGTAAGCTGGACGGCCGCAACAGATAATATTGGAGTTACCGCTTATGACGTATATGCAAATGGCACATTGAAAGCTACAGTTTCAGGAACTTCAACTATTGTTACAGGATTAGCTCCGATTACAACTTATTCATTCCATGTAATTGCTAAAGATGCAGCAGGAAATTCTTCTCCACAAAGTAATGATGCACTAGAAACAACACTCGACGGACCTGTAGGCGGAAGCTGTGGAACTGAAGATTTTTCAAATATTCCTACATCACCAACGACTCCTGCTTACGATACAAGAACATGGACTAATAATAGTATTACTTGGACAGCTACGGATGCCAGAATTGACCAAACCCTTAACGGAAAAGCAATTACAATTAGAAATGGTAGCTTAACAAGCTCAACAATTGCTGGTGGTATTCAAAGTTTATCTGTAAAAGCACAATTGAAATTTACGGGTACTGCAGGAAGTTTAACAGTTAAAGTAAATGGTAACACCGTTGGAACAATTCCTTACACATCGGCAGCTCCAGCAAATCCAATTACAATAAACAATATTAATGTAAGCGGAAACGTTGTAATTTCAATTGAAAATTCTGTTACAGACAACAGAATTGCTATAGATGACCTTTCATGGACGTGTTATTCAGGAGCATTAGCAACTTCAGAAACATCAAAAGATAAATCTCAATTTACAATTTATCCGAACCCTGTTAAAAACAACGAATTGTTTGTAAAAGGAGAAAACCTGAACAAAATTTCTAAAGCTCAGATCTATGATCTTTCCGGAAAACTGATTCAGACGATTGAAAATCCTTTTAAAACATCAAACAGAATCCATTTAAAAGGTTTGGTAAAAGGAAATTACATTCTTAGAACAGATAACTTCTCTACTAAATTTATTGTAGAATAAAAGTTAAAAAATATTTTATATGAAAGACCGATTTTTATCGGTCTTTTTTTTATTTTTGATCATATGGATTCCAATAAAAAATTAGGCTTGATAGGAAGAAACATTTCCTATTCTTTCTCAAAAAAATACTTTGAAGATAAATTTCAGAAACTGATGTTGAAAGGCTTTTCTTACAACATTTTTGATTTAAACGAAATCCATGAGGTTGAAAATTTATTTTCCACACCCGATCTTTTAGGTTTTAATGTTACCATTCCTTATAAAGAAAAGATCATTGATTATCTGGATGAATTAAGCGATGAAGCAGAAAAAATAGGCGCTGTAAACTGTGTTTTAATTCAAAATGGTAAAAAAACAGGCTATAATACAGATGCTTTTGGTTTTGAGAAAACATTACTTCTCCACAAAAAAGATCATCATACAAAAGCTTTAATATTAGGAAATGGCGGCGCTGCAAAAGCCGTAAAATATGTTTTGGATAAAAACGGAATTGCTTCAAAAACCATTTCAAGAAAATCTGAAATCAATTTTGAAAATTTAGATTTAGAAACCGTTCAGGAACATACCGTTATCATTCAATGTACTCCGGTCGGCACTTTCCCGAATGTGGAAGATTGTCTGAACTTTCCTTTTGACGGAGTTTCTAAGGATCATTTAATTATAGATTTAATTTACAATCCGAATTATACTAAATTTATCATCAATGCTTCCGAGAAAGGAGCCAAAACGGTAAACGGCTATTATATGTTGGAACAACAGGCAGAAAAAGCTTGGGAAATTTGGAATTTTCAAAAAAAATAACATAAATTAGTACTTTAATTGGCTTTTTGGCTATATTTAAAGGATATTAATGCCACTCACATAAAC
>DKLU01000310.1 GCA_002455915.1 Chryseobacterium sp. UBA6632 | reverse complement strand
TCCCCAATTTCTTTGAAAGCCTGTTCACCATAAGGAACAGCACGGCTGTCGCACCAGATGATGGAAGGTCTTAATAAATTCTGATCTTTGTCTACTAAAATAAGACCATGCATCTGCCACGTAATACCGATTCCTTTGATGTCTTCAGGATGGATTCCGGATTCGTGCATTACCGCTTCATGAGCAAGCTTCAGGTTTGTCCACCAGTCGACAGGGTTCTGCTCTGCCCAACCAGGGTGGATCGCAGTGATTTTCATCTCTTTTTTAGGAGAAAATTCAGAGGCGATCACTTTTCCGCTGGATGCCTCAATGAGACAAACTTTCACAGAAGAACTGCCGATATCATAGCCTAGTAAGTACATATAGTTTTAAAAAGTATTATTTTATTAATTTAGTATTGTTTTTTTTATAAATTTTGGCATCAAACTTATAATATCTTGCTGCACGGTGTGACACATTTTTTTCAATCTCCTCCAAAGGAATAATGTAATTGAATGAGGAAATTTTTTTATGAAAATTTTTAATATCAATCCGTTTTTCACTCAATGCACTATAGAGCTGATAGAGCTGTCTGATGGTAAATTTCTTAGGAAGAAGCTCAAAAATAATTGAAAAATCAAGCTCTATCCATTTTCTTACCTCTACTAAAGACTCATTAATAATCTTATTATGATCAAACGGCAGAGAAGGAACCTCGTCAATGGGAAACCAATCTACCGTAGCATATTTTGTACTGTTAATCTTATGATCTATCTTGCAAAGAGAGAGATAAGCCACCGTAATGATTCTGTCGATATGGTGCTTGTACTCTATTCCCATCCATTTGATATCATTCTCATTATTTGCCCTCATAGGATCTGCAAAACACTTAAATTGTTTCAGAACCATTTTCTTAATTCCTGTAAGCTCATGCAGCACTCTTTCCGCAGCATCATCCACATCCTCATCACTGAAAATAAGGCTTCCTGGAAGCTTTATCTGGCGTTCTTCATCAAGATGTCTTTCCACTAATAAAATATTCAATCTGTTTTCATGGTCAAATCCAAAAACGACACAGTCAACAGAAACATAGGTATGTATAAAATTCGGGCTCATGGAGATGTTAACATTTACGTAACATCACAAATATAAAAATTCAGTTGAATAAAAAAAATATTTTTTTTATTAACAATTAAATATCAGTAATTTACATATCGATTTTTAATGAAAACATTCACATATAAAACATGATAAGCTTATCATTTAACCTACACTTAAAAATATTGTAACAGATAAATTTACAAGCAATTATTAGGAAAATATTAATAATAAAATACTGAAGTTTTTTACAGAAAAAATATGATAAGAATTTCAAAAAAATATTTCAAAAAAAACAAAAAACAAGTGTAAAAAAAACACTTTTAAATAAAAAAAACGATAAAAACTCATATTTTTTTTTACCGTTTCTGCACGTAAGCTAATATAAAATTGCAAATAATGAAATTTCTTAAAATTATTTATATGAATTATTTTAAAAAATTCTACAAAGCTTTAAATGATATCTCCCACTACTCTATTTTGATTTTACAACGGTAATAAAATAATAGTACTCAAATTAAGATTTCTCATCGCTTTTTCATAGTAGCATTGGTCGTTTTGCGCTTTTTTCGTCCCTGATAACTGACCACTTCATCACTTCATAAGGCTGGGCTGTGGCTGCCATCTACATCTGTGCTGGATACATCAATTTTTGATTTATTCTTTTGTAAAATAAGATTCCAACAAGATTTCCATATCCCAGCTTTACATTTACGATAATAGCCAAAGATTGTTTTATGATGAAGAACTTCTTTCCTGAATAACTGAAAGATAGGTAAAAGATACCATTGAATGCATGTTTTAAGTTTATATAAAATACAGTTGATAATCTCCCAAATAAGTACTTTTGATTTGAAGCACCTCTTTACAACGGGAATAGAATGTTCGATTTCTAATTCTATTGTATCTTTGCTTAATAGTTTGTACAAGGGATAGGATTTTATTTGGTTTAGCGACACGAATTTCCTAATCCTTTTTTTATGTCATATAACTGACGGAATAGGTGATGTAACATTTAGGATTAAACAGAATGTAATAGGAAACGACCATGGTGACTTTGCTCTGGCAATCCTTCCCTACGTCAAATTGCCTACTTCAAAATATGATGAAGAGAGTTGCCTGGAAGGTGGACTAATTGTACCTATGTCCTATAAGTTATCTGGAAAATGGAAATTGTGTCTACAGGTGGAAGTAGATATACTCAAGGATCTGGATCAACCGGAAATGCATACTGAATTCCTGCAAACATTGACAATTAGTCATCCATTATCAAAAGGAATAGACTGGATAGCTGAAACTTATTACACCTATAATTTGAAAGCCCATGAGCTTTCAAATTTTATTAATGCTGCAATTCAAATGGAAGTTGTCAAAGACTTTAAATTAGATATCGGAATTAATTATGGAATACAACATACCGCAGCAAAACATTATTTCATCGGTGCTTCTTACCGTCATTAAATTCTAATATTTTAAAGCGTTTTTAATTCTTTAAAATCGAAAAATTTCCGTCATAATTCGAATTATTTATGTCCGGATCACAAACCGAAAAATTATGTATTGATAATAAAAAACAATGTTCTGGTCATATGAGCATTCTTTTTATTCAAATTGTATCCAGAATGTCATCACATAACAGAAATGATGTTCGTATTTTTACATAAATCCGTATAATTACAACTATTATTTGCTTTCTCGATTTTGGGAAAACATACGAAACTTTTCATACAGCTTTGTAGAGCTCATTCGATTCATCTTATTTCAAATCTTCAATATCTAACCACTCGACTGTTAGCTTTTTCATGACCTGCAATTAATTCGTTAAACTTATTGACTTTATAATTTTTATTATGCACTTTTTGGATTAGAAAAACTATTAGAAATGTAATAATAGTGGCGCCGAGTTTGCATACCTCAAAAAATTTAAATACAAGTCCGATAGCGGTCAGATAATAATTAAAATAATGGCTCCCATAAAAGCACTTGCCTTGTTTTAAAAACCAACTGTCGAGTCGCTGTCACAGTGGTCCAAAAAGTTTTTTATTTTCAAATCATTTATATGTATTAACAATTTATGTAAATAAAGTATGTATGTTTTCAGAGATAATCTAATTTTAATTACAAAGATTCTTTTTAAATATTATACTAGATTTTTTATCTTAGCACAATTTAGCTTTCTATTATTTTCTTCCTGTGATTTCTTCCCCAATTTGCAATTGTCAAGGTCAAATCCTTCAGTGTTTTTCCGTACTCTGTTAAATCATAAACTACCGACATTGGCTGGGTATCAATGACTGTACGGCTGATCAATTGATTAATTTCCATATCTTTCAGTTCCCGACTCAACATTTTCCCCGAAATACCTTTTACCTCCCGTAATAATTCAGAATAGCGCATGGGCTGAAAACATAAGCAGGCAATGATGGATACTTTCCATCTTCCTCCAATCACATCCATCGCATCATGAATACACAATATATTGTAACTACATTCTTTAACAGGGTTATTATTTTCATCCATATTTCCTATAATTCTGTATTTTATTAAGATGGTTACCCTAATGTCACCATTACTTTTTGTCACAAAGTTACTAAAAGTCACTAATAGACTCTACCTTTGCTAAAGAAAAAAAAAGTTTTTACAAAATGGAATTATTACAAGATTTAAACTGGCGATATGCCGTTAAAAAGTATAAAAGTGATAAAGTGGATGAGGAAAAAGTAGACCAAATCCTAAACGCTATAAACCTCACTGCATCTTCGTGCGGATTGCAACCTTACCGTTTGTTTGTAATAACTAATGAAGACCTAAAACTTAAATTGAAAGCAGAATCTTTTAACGGACAAATTGCAGAATCTTCACACCTATTAGTTTTCGCAGCTTATAATAAGATCACAACGCAAAACGTACAAGATCTAGTGTCCCTCACATCCCAAGTAA
>DKLU01000236.1 GCA_002455915.1 Chryseobacterium sp. UBA6632 | reverse complement strand
ACCAATTTAGTTTTGTCAGGAAAAGAAGAATTTGTAGGAAAGTTTGCAAACTTTGATCCGGAAAAAGCGGTAATTCCTGTGCTTCCCGTTGTGGCAGAGGATGCGAAAGTCCAATCTACTGAGTTGGCTTCATGAATTTGTGTCCAGCTGGACCTTGTGGGAGAATCGTCTTCAAAAGTTTCCGTCCAAGGAAAATTGAAAATCTGAGCGTCTAAAACGAAAGGTGAAAAAGCTAATACTGCAGGTAAAAAAAGCCGTTTACCCAAATTCATCGCAAATAAATTTGTTTTCATAGTTATTAAATAATATTAATTTTATAACAAATTTATAATTATTAAATTAAATACGTAATATTTTTTTAAATAAATTAAACATAATTTAATAAACATCGTTTAACCATAAAAAAATAACCACTATCAGAAATAGTGGTTATCATATTTTTATGTATTGCTTTAAAACTATTTAAAATCGGCAATAGCTTTATTAATAGCATCAATTTGCTTATTAATGCTAGCTGCATTTTGAGGATTTTGTTTTAAAAGTTCCATTTTTTTATTCAAACCGTCTTTTAAAATCTGGCTTATCATTATTTTAACCTGCGGATTATCACCCATCTGGCCTTTAGACTGAACCAAAACTTTCGTAATTGCTTCAGTCGCTTTTAAATTATCAGAAGACATAATCCAGTTGTATCCTTCTTCAGAAGCTTTCCCTAATTCCGGGTTTTGGAATTTGATAAAAGGATAAAATGCCGCAAACTGAGCGATATTCGCCATCTGTGAAGTCACTTTATTTTTAACGACAATCGGCAACATTTTTTCAATTAAAGCATCTGAAGCTCCTTCCAGATCCATTTTATCGCCTAAAGTTGCTGCCTTTGAAGGATCAATTGCTAAGATAGCTCCGACAGAATTTCCTTTTACCGCATTTGAAACTGCGTTTACTCCTTTTTCGAAAAGCGGAATGTATTTTTTATCTTTTGTCTTCGCCAAAGCAGCAATAGCAGCCGCCTGAGCTAAGGTTTTAGGATCATTGGACGCAATTTTTTCCACCTCTGAACCTAATGCTTTGAACTGTTCAGGATTTGATAAATCCATCAATTCCAATGCTTTAATTCTCACTCTGAAATAAGGATCTTTCAATGCTGCAGCCAATAATTTTGTCGCAGCCGGACTTTTTCCAACCTGATCTTTAATTCCGTTCAATGCATTATATCTGCTTTTAAATTCCTTAGAACCTGTGAACTGCATTAAATATTGCTCAGGAGTTTTTGTATCTGTAACTTCCGCAACCAATACTCCATCTGCATTAATATTCACTAAATCTGCATTTTTGGAAACATCAAAATTGAAGGTATTCGCGCTTTCTGCTTTTACCCAAACATTATATCTTTTAGGTTTACCATTATCGTAAACATCGATTGCCAAAGGAAATTCGAATGGCAGTTCCTGACTTTGATTAATCGTAACTGCGATTTGTTTTTTTACCGGCTCAAAAGTATAAGAATAAGTAATCTTTGGATTTCCGCTTCCGAAATACCATTGATTAAAGAACCAATTCAAGTCTTTACCAGAAACTTTCTCGAAAGATAATCTTAATTGATGTGCTTCTGCATTTTGGAACTCATTGGTCTTTAAATAATCCTGCATTCCGGCAAAGAAGGCATCATCACCCAAGTAATTTCTCAACATATGAAGAATTCCTCCACCTTTTTGGTACGTTACTAAATCAAAAACATCTTCACGGGAATCGTATCCAAATCTCACCAAATTTTTCTTGAAATCCGACGGATTATGAAGATACATATTCACATCGGTCATCTGATGATAATCTGCCTGATCTTTTCCGTATTTATATTCATTCCAAAGGTATTCTGAATAGTTGGCAAAAGATTCGTTTACCGTCAGATTGCTCCAGCTTTCTGCCGTTACCAAATCCCCGAACCAATGGTGGAATAATTCGTGAGCGATGGTATCTTCCCACTTATTTTCATCGATCAATTGTCCAGGTTTCTGCAAAATATCACTTCCGTGAAGCGTTGCCGTGGTATTTTCCATCGCACCACTTACATAATCTCTTCCGGAAATCTGTGCATATTTAGCCCAAGGATAATCGTAGCCCATTTTCTTAGAGAAAAACTCGATCATTTCCGGCGTATTTCCGTAGATCTGTTTTGCATAAGGCTCATATTCTTTCTCGATATAATAATCCACCGGAATATTTCTCCATTTATCTTTTACGATGGCATATTCTCCAACGCCCATGAAGAAAAGGTAAGTTGAATGTCTTTTATCCATCACCCAATGATCGGTTCTCAATCCGTTCGATTCTTTTTGAGAATCTTTCATAATCCCGTTAGAAAGTGTGACATATTTATCAGGAACAGTCATGTAAATTTCCTGAGTAGTCTTTTGATTTGGCTTGTCGATTGTCGGGAACCATGCAGAAGAAGATTCGGTTTCACCCTGAGTCCAGATCTGAGTTGGCATATCCGGATCTTTTCCCTGAGGATTGATGAAATACAAACCTTTAGCATCATTAATGGCAGCACTTCCCTGCTGTTTCACTTCGTTCGGGCGAGAAGTATATTTGATATAAACCGTATAATCCTGATTTTTCTGATAGGTCTTATCTAAAGTAATTTTTAAAACATCATCTTTATAATCGTATTTCAAAGGAGATTTTTTACCATTGTTATCCAAAGCGACCTCGTGAATCAGCATTCCCTTTGCATCCAGCGTTAATTCATTGGTTGGATAAAAATAAGGTGAAGCCGTTAACCATTCTTCCCCATTCATTTGTTCCTTCTGATAATCGAAATTTACTTTCAGCTTGGTATGCTTCAGTTCCGTTACTTTTGTATGTGTGGCTCTGTATACCTTTTCTCTGCCTGAAGTTTCGGTTTGTGCCGAGATCGTTGCAGAAAAGAAAATTCCGCCCACAATAGCAATCGATAAAATGGCTTTTTTCATATTTATTTATTAAATATATTTAGAATTATTTTTTTGTTAAGATATCAAAAATATCGTTTACCAACATTTCATAATCTCCTTTTTTGAACTGTTCTTTCGTTTTAGCAAACGCTTTTTTCAATTCGCTTTCAGGATTTTCTTCGTCGATAATTTCTATTGAATCAATGCCTTTGATCTGAAGTAAAACTTCCTTCAGCTTTTCAGCATCAAAATTTTCTTCAATAGTAATTTTTAATGATTTCATAATAAATAAGTATGATTTTCGATTTGAAAGTTACAAAAAAAGTGAAGTTTTTAGGCTTCACTTTTTAGTATAATTTTTAAGCTTAAAGCTTTTATCAATAATTTCCTTGACTATCTGTTTTGTAAAGATAAATTCTTCCGTAATCTTCTGGGACGTTCTTTATACTTTTTCCATAAGTGACAAGAAATCTATATCCTCCATCACTGTCAGCTAGGACATCTTGTCCAAAAAACTCCATTCCCATTTCATAAAAATTTTTCATCCAGATAGTATTCCCTAAATTATCATTCAAATATATGAAAGTTCTTGTGTAGTAGTATCCACTTCCCATTCCAATTACAACAAGATTACCATTACTAGATTCCTTTAGAGAACTTACTGTGCCATAATCGTAATCCTTCTTCCAAATAATATTTCCTGCAGAATTTATTTCATAGATGTTTGTGATATAATTCGCTAGAGAAGAATAACCATAAAAAACAAAATTCCCATTACTTTTTTTTATAATTCCTTTAGCAAAAGCATAACCAAAGTCATCGTAATTCTTTTCATTTACAATATTACCATTTAAATCAGTAAAAATAATATTATATTTAATTTTCAGTGGGTTATTTGATAGATATTGATCCCAAGTAATTCCTCCAATCTCTTTAGTACCCAAAATTATTAG
>DKLU01000237.1:12701-16043 GCA_002455915.1 Chryseobacterium sp. UBA6632 | reverse complement strand
TCATCCAAACCTCCTACTCTATTATACACTTCTTTTTTCACTAACAAAAAAGCACCTGTAATAACTTCTACTTCAGCAATTTCAAACTCTCCAATATCATTTCTGTAATAGGATTTTGAATCGTTTTTCTTAAAATTAATGAAGAGTTTTTCAAAAGAATTAAACATATCCGGAACAGAACGTTTACTTTCCGGTAAAAAAATACCTTTTGCATCATGCATTCTCACACCCAGACATCCAAAATTCTTTTTAGAATCAGCAAAATCCAAAATCTCTTGCATATAAAAACCTTCAAATTCAGTGTCAGGATTTAAAATTAAAAGATATTCTCCTTTAGCAGTTTTTATCGCCTTATTATTTGCTTTAGAAAAGCCTGCATTTTCCTGTGAAGCAATGAATGTATAACTTGGAAATTCAGTAATAAACTCTTTCCATGAAGAATCTGTAGAAGCATTATCTATAACGATTACTTCATAATCAATATCTTTTATATATTTTTCAAGGGATAAAAGACAGTTTTTTAATAATTGAGTTACATTATAATTTACAATAATGATAGACAGCTTCATGGTTAATCTTCTTTTTAGTTTGTGTTTTTCCGTTTGTAGTAAAATGTTCTGCTCAACAAAAGTAAGTATTTCGCTTTATAAAAGAGTTTGAGAAAAATATATCTGATAAAATTAATACGTTTTGCAGCATACATTTCTTTTATATTCCGTTGAAACCCTTCTTCCATAGCAGAAAGATTAGCAGAAAGCCCAGATACACCAAAAGTCCTTTTCCCACCATCAGCAATCAAAAGACTTTCGTTTAAAATATACATCGTATTATTTTGAGAGATTTTCATCCAATAATTCAGATCTTCCGCATGCCTTTGATCATCATTAAAAAAACCTGTATTTTCTAAAATTTTTCTTTTGAATACAACTGTTGAGGGTTGTGCTTCATTTCTGATCAGCAATTTGCTAAAGGTAATTTCAGCAAGGTTATTAATAACTTTATAAGGAAGTAAAATTTCATTACCATTTCTTCTCGTAGCGAGAAAATCTATTTTTAAATTTCCATTCTGAAGATATGCTAACTGTCTTTCAATTTTTTCGGGTAACCATTCGTCGTCAGCATCCAGCAAAGCAATATAGCTACCTTTTGCCAGTTTCAGCCCTGTATTTCTTGCCTTTGAAACACCTCCATTCGGCTGTTCTACAAACTTAATGTCTATCTCAGGATTTTCTTTCTGATAACTTTCAACGATCATTTTACTTTTATCCGTTGAGCCATCATTAATAATGATAATTTCAAAATTTTCAGTTCCTATGGTCTGTGCTTTAATAGAATTTAAAGCATTCACTACAGTTTTTTCTGCATTATACAAAGGAACAATTACGGAAATCATCAGAAATAAATATACAAATTATCACGCACCACTTTCACTATACGGCAACCTATTAACAATCGATCTTCCCAACGAAACCTCATCCGCATACTCCAATTCATCGCCTACAGAAATTCCTCTTGCAATGCTTGAAAAATTTACGTTAAAACTCTTGAATTTCTTATAAATATAATAAGCTGTAGTATCTCCTTCCATCGTTGCACTGAGAGCAAAAATGAGTTCTTTTACCCTTCCGCTGTTTAATTTTTTTTCAATACTCGGTATATTCAACTGGTGAGGTCCGATTCCTTCCATAGGCGAAATTTTACCGCCAAGAATAAGATATTTTCCGGTATATTTTCCGGTATTTTCGATCGCGATCACATCACGAACATCTTCTACGATGCAGATTACCTCATCATTTCTTTTATCATTGCTGCAAATTTCACAAATTTCAAAATCAGAGAAATTATGACATTCTTTGCAGTATTTTATTTCATTCACCAGATTGATCAGAGAATTTCCCAAACTCGTCGCGCGGGAATTAGGCTGTTTCAATAAATGCAATGCTAAACGTAAAGCCGTTTTTCTGCCAATTCCGGGTAATCCGGAAATTTCATCCACTGCTTTTGCCAAAACTTTACTTGGGTAATCCATCAGACAAAAATAGTGATTATTGTTGATAATTCTAAGGTGATAGTTTTCAGTTTAAATTAACTAATTAAAAAGAATTTCACATCAAAAAAGACATATTTATCCCTTTTTCAGGCTTCTTATCTTAAATTAAAAATATTATCTTTGGAAAACTAAATATTAACTTGAAAAAATAAACAATGGTACTTAACAATCTAAACTACCCGTTAGATTTCAAATTCAAAATTTCTACATTAGCGAGTGATTTTAACATCACGGATAAAAACGGAAACTACGTGGCTTACGTTCGTCAGAAAATGTTTAAACTAAAGGAAGACGTTATCGTTTTCAATGACGAAAGCAAATCAAAAGAACTTTTCAGAATCAGAGCCAATAAATGGATCGATTTTAATGCTTCTTACTCTTTAAACGAAGTACAGACAGGAAAAAGCTACGGAAGATTGGCAAGAAAAGGAATGCGTTCTATCTGGAAAGCAAGCTATGATATTTTGGATGCCGCCGATCAGCCAAAATTCAAAATTCAGGAAGATAATGCCTGGGTAAGATTTTTTGACGGAATGGTGGGTGAAATCCCTATTATCGGGATGTTTACAGGATATTTCCTAAATCCTTCTTACACGATTACAGGAATGGATGAAAAAGCTTATTTTAAACTAAAAAAAATGCCGTCTTTCTTTGGAAGAAGATTTCAGCTTGACCGATTGATTGATATTGATGATGAGGACGAAAGTATCGTCATTCTTTCATTATTGATGATGACTCTTTTGGAAAGAGCAAGAGGATAAATAAAATAAACCACAAACAATGAAATACGTAATCATTTTCGTTTCGGCGTTCTTATTAATCGCCTGTAAAAAAGACAAAGAAGCCACTTCGGGATCTGCAGTTTCAGATTCAGTAAAAGTAGCTCAAGATTCTGTGAATGTAAAAAATGCTTCTGAAAAAATTTTAATTGAAACTTTTGCTTTTCCGACTGAAATTAAAGAATGTTCTTGCTATTTCGCCAGAAATAAAGCTGATTTCGAGAACGAAAAATACATTTATGCAGACGATGCAGGAAAAACGGCTTATATGAAACTGGACGGTAAAAGATTGGTAATGAATCTGATCTCATCCAGCGACATGGAAGTTGATGAAGTCTTAACAAAAGAAATTGAAAATGAAGACTATAAAATCTCTGTAAAAGGTAGGAAAATAAAAGGCGAAGAAGCTTTATTATTTAAAGGTACACTAACCATCGAAAAACCTGATGGCACAGTGGAAACGATGCCTGTTTATGGCGAATGTGGTTGTTAACTAGCTTCTAGCTTCTAGCT
>DKLU01000237.1:11954-12550 GCA_002455915.1 Chryseobacterium sp. UBA6632 | reverse complement strand
TCTAGCTTCTAGCTTCTAGCAAAAATATTGCTTCTGTTTTACGGAAGCATTTTTTATTTCGTAATTTTGAGAAAAATAAAAATTTCATGGAGCTATCTAATATAGAACCGCAAATAATCTGGAAGAATTTTTCCAAGTTAAATGCTGTTCCGAGACCATCAAAAAAAGAAGAAAAAGTAATTGCTTTCATCAAAGAATTCGGTGAAAATCTAGGATTGGAAACTACGGTAGATGAAGTAGGAAACGTAATTATTAAAAAACCAGCTACTGCGGGAATGGAAAACCGTAAATCGATTGTGATGCAATCGCATTTAGATATGGTTTGCCAGAAAAACAATGATGTAAATTTTGATTTTGAAACAGAAGGAATCAAAATGGAAGTTGATGGCGACTGGGTAAAGGCAAAAGGAACCACTTTGGGCGCAGATAACGGTTTGGGCGTTGCTACGATCATGTCAATCTTAGAAAGTTCAGACATTCCTCATCCAGATTTGGAGGCACTTTTCACTATTGATGAAGAAACGGGAATGACAGGAGCTTTAGGTTTAAAACCTGGACAATTAACTGGTCAAATTTTGTTAAATCTTGACACCGAA
>DKLU01000237.1:0-11838 GCA_002455915.1 Chryseobacterium sp. UBA6632 | reverse complement strand
AACCGAAGAAGATGATGAAATCGATATCGGTTGTGCAGGTGGAATTGATGTTACGATTTCTCAAAACTACGAAACAGAAGCTGCTAACGGACAAGTTGTAAGATTTGAAGTGAAAGGTCTTCAAGGTGGACACTCCGGAATGGATATCCACAAAGGTTTCGGAAATGCGAATGTAATCTTAGGAAGACTTCTTTATAAAGCATTGGAAAAAGAAAATATTCAACTAATTTCTATTGACGGAGGCGGATTGAGAAATGCCATTCCAAGAGAAGGTGTTGCCATTGCTTCTGTGAGAAATGCTCAGGAATTTATTGAAGAATTGACTAACGGACTTAAAAAGAAAATTTTAGAAGAATTTGCAAGCGTAGAACCAAATCTTCAAATCAATATTGAAAATGCAACGTCTTCTGATAAAGCAATTTCTGAAGCAGATTCAAAGAAAATTATTTTGACGTTAAAATCTCTTCACAACGGAGTTTACAGAATGAGTCCGGATGTAAAAGATTTGGTAGAATCATCAAATAATGTAGCAAGAGTTGAATTAAAAGAAGGTGGTTTGAAAATTTTAAACCTTTCAAGATCATCTGTAGATTCATCAAAAGATTCAGTTGCGGAACAATTGAAATCTGTTGCAGAATTGGCTGGAATGAATACAGTTTTCAGTGGTTCCTATCCAGGTTGGAAACCAAAACCAGGTTCTGAAATTGTTCAGCTGATGGAGAAAATCTATACTGAAAAGTTTAACGAAAAACCTCACGTTGTAGCTTGTCACGCAGGTTTAGAATGCGGAATCATCGGAGCAAATTATCCTGAAATGGAAATGGTAAGTTTCGGACCAACCATTCGTGGGGCGCACTCTCCGGATGAAAAAGCGAATATTTCTTCAACTCAGAAATTCTGGACATTTACAAAAGATATTTTAGCAAATATTCCTCAAAAATAAAATTGTAAAATTGCTATATGGAATCTCCAAAATCGTTTTGATTTTGGAGATTTTTAGTTTTAAATCAATCTTATTTTTAATATAAAATTTATACATTTGAATAAATAATACAAGTTATGAACACACAGACTCTTAATGAAAAGCTTGAATTAATTCAATGGTTATCAACATTGGAGGATACTTCTATTATTAAAAAATTAATTCAGTTCAGAAAAGAAGAAACAAAAGATTGGTGGGATTCTGTTTCCGAAGAAGAAAAAAAAATCCATCGAAAAAGGAATATCTGAAGCAGATAATGATGAATTAAAACCTCATTCCGAAGCCAGAAAATTATATGAAAAATATTTATAATATTTTCTGGACGCCCAATACTTTAAGTGAATTAGAGCAAGCAATAGAATATCTTCAAAATAATTTTACAGATAAAGAAATCAAGAAACTCGTTCATAAACTTGAAAGTATTACAGAAATTATTTCTAAAAATCCTAACATTTTTCCAAAATCCGAGGGCAAAAACATTCATAAAGCAGTCATTCTCGAATTCAATACCATGTTTATCGTGTAAGAAAAGGAAATATTGAAATCTTATCTTTCTTTTCAAACAGACGATCTCCTCAAAAGAGAAAATTTTAACCTAATTTTTATCATTTAATAATGAAAAGCATCACCGTATTCTGCGGATCAAGTTTTGGTTCGGACGAAATATATAAAGAACAGGCGACTTTGCTTGGAGAGACTTTAGCAAAACAAAATATTCAATTAATTTACGGCGGAGCAGATGTCGGTTTGATGGGCGCAGTCGCAGATGGTTCCTTAAATACTGGCGGAAAAGTGGTCGGTGTTCTCCCCCACTTTTTAAAATCAAAAGAAATTGCTCACAAAGAGCTGACTGAACTAATCTTGGTTGAAACCATGCACGAAAGAAAAACTAAAATGAATGAACTTTGCGACGGTGTGATCGTTCTTCCCGGCGGCTACGGAACATTGGAAGAGTTTTTCGAAATGATCACATGGGCGCAACTTGGGCTTCATAAAAAACCAATCGCAATTTTGAATATCGACGAATTTTATGATGATTTGATTAAGCTGGTACAAACGATGGTTGATAAAGGATTTTTAAAACACGTTAACCGAGATATGCTGTTGATTAGTAATGATATTGATGAATTATTGAATATGATGAAAAATTATGAGGCTCCAACGGTTGGGAAATGGATTTCGAAAGAGGAAGTTTAGTACATTTGTATTATTAAGATTTATTACACAAAAAAAATTACAATGATGAAAAATATTTTCTTAGTAGCAGGATTATTTTTAAATCAAATAATTTATGCTCAGTATAATTATCCCGCAACTCCTGAAAAAGCAGTTGTCGACAATTATTTTGGAATAAAAATTACCGACAATTACCGATGGCTGGAGGATATAAAAGATCCTGAAGTTCAGAAATGGTTCAAATCACAATCAGATTTTAGTCATAGCATAATCGATAAAATTCCGCATCGTGAGGATCTTTTCAAAAGAATGAAAGAAGTTCAAAATATGAATGGTGATTCTTTCGATGCAATATACCAAAGAGAAAATACATACTTTTATTCTAAAACTAAAAAGAGCGAAAATCTATCCAAACTTTATTCAAGAGATCTTTTAACAGGAAAAGAAATATTGATTTTTGATCCTGAAACTTTAGGTAAAAATACACAAATCACCAATTTTGTAATTGATTCAAAAGCCGATAAAGTTGCCATTCTATTCTCCAAATCAGGTGGAGAAATTTGTTATCTAAGAATTTTAGACCTTGCATCTAAAAAGTTACTCAATGATGAAATTGGTCCTATTTGGAGTGAATTTTCTTTTGAGTTTACACAAGATGATAAAGCGCTTATTTATACAAAAATGAGCACAGCTGATCCTAACAGTAATATGCTTTTAAAAGAAATGAAAGCAATGCTTCATGTGATTGGAACTGACTCAAAAACAGATAAAATATTAGCATCAAGAGAAGATTATCCTGAACTGAACTCTTTAACAGAGCAATTTCCAATGATTTATTTTACTGATGATTATAAAAATATTATAGTTAAATTAGGCTCTGTAAAATCAGAACATCCAATTTTTGTTGCACCTTATTCAGAATTAAAAAACAAAAAAATAAAGTGGAGACAGATTGTAAAAACTTCGGATGATATTACTGATGTATTTATCTCAGATGATCAACTCTTTTTACTAACTCATAAAGAAGAACCTAATTATAAAATAGCTTTAACAAGTTTGGCAAATCCTGACTTTAAGAATGCTAAAATAATCGTTCCAGAAAGTAGAGATAAAGTAATAAAGAGTATTCAAAATTCTAAAAATTATTTATATTATTCGCTAGGAGACGGTATTGTGAGAGACAAGTATCAGATAAATATTAATACCTTGAAAGGCAAAAAAATAGACTTTCCAACCGGAGTGAACAAAACATTTTCGCTCAATCAAAGAGAAAATGACAATATTTACTGTACTAATGTAAATTGGCTGACTCCTCTTACAACTTACGAGTATAACCCTGAAAAAGAAAATACTAAAAAAAGTAAATACCTTAATTCTGAAACAAATTTTCCTGATTACAGTAAACTTTACACGGTAAAAGAAGTTGAAGTAAAAAGCCATGACGGGACAATGGTTCCGCTTTCTATTATTTATCCTAAAAATATGAAAATGGATGGTAGCAGTCCGGCTTTCATTACAGGATATGGAGGTTATGGAATATCAAATGAACCTCGTTTCTCCACAAGACTTTCTGTTTTATTGGAACAAGGAGTTGTTCTTGCCATTGCTCACGTAAGAGGCGGTGGTGAAAAAGGTGAAAAATGGCATCAGGGAGGAATGAAAGCGACAAAGCCCAATACTTGGAAAGATTTTATTGCTTGCTCAGAATATTTAGTTAATCAAAAATATACTTCTCCTTCCAAATTAATCGGAAACGGAGGAAGTATGGGAGGTGTTCTCATTGGGCGAGCCATTACAGAAAGACCAGATTTATTTGCAGTAGCAATCCCCGAAGTTGGTATGACTAATACTCTAAGATCTGAAATAACAGCTAATGGCCCTAATCAGATTCCGGAAATGGGAACTCTTAAAAATGAAGAAGACACCAAAAATTTGATAGAAATGGATGCTCAAACTAAGGTAAAAAAAGGTGTAAAATATCCTGCTGTAATTGTAACAACAGGAATGAATGACTCTAGAATTGTGCCTTGGATGCCTGGAAAATTTGCTGCTATTTTACAGAATAATTCGGCTTCCGGAAAACCTATTCTATTGTATGCTAATTACGAGAATGGGCACTTTACGAGCGATTTAGATGTTACTTTTAAAGAATATGCAGATGTTTACTCTTTTGCATTATGGCAGGTAGGGCATCCAAAGTTTCAGCCTTCGAAAAAATAAAATGGAAGCCTTTCAATTATAATAATTAATGCGAAAGATTAAAAAAGTAAAACTCAAAAATGGGATTAGATATTTGTCACTGCATTTTAGTTGAACAAACCGATGAATTACTTGATTTTCATTTGATAGAGGAATTTAAACATAATCCATCATTTTTGGACAATCACAGAGAAAAAATAGTTAGTTATGATGGTAATTACAGGATTTACTATAAAAATATTGGCTACATAAGAAAGCAGGCTGAAAACTTTGCATCAGATTTTGAAAATGATATACTTTATTTCAAAAAAGACGATGTTATCAGATTCAAAAAATATCTAAAGGCCAATTTACCATCTGAGCAGTCAGACTTGGAGAATTATTTTCAGATAAATTTCATTAATAATTTTACAGAAGGTAAAAGCATCTTTTTTATTGCATATTAAAAAACAAAAAACTCCCGAAGAAAAATCTTCAGGAGTTTTATATTTTAAATTAAAAATTTTCTAAGGATAAGGAGCAATTTCCACTTCAAGACCTTCCATTTCCATTACCATGTGCAATTGGCAACCCAATCTGCTGTTATCTTTTACATGGAAAGCTTCGCCAAGCATTGCATCTTCTTCGTCACCCATTGGCTCAAGTCCCGGATCATTTATTACGTAAACCTGACAAGACGCGCACATCGCCATTCCTCCACACACTCCGATAGTTCCTTCTTCTGCCAATTCATACGAACGGATAATTTCCATTAAATTCATGGACATATCCGTAGGTGCTACTACATCATGAGTCACCCCTTCCCTATCGGTGATCTTTATATTTATATCGCTCATTTTTGTTGATTGTTGATTTGTTTGTAGTTGATGGCATTTGTCATTCTTAACTACTCACCTTCAACCGCAACAAATTTAGTCAATTTTTTTCACAACTGCTTTCTCAGCTTCTTTTCTACTTCCGTCGAATCCGTCTACACCACTAACAGTTGTATATTTCAAAACGAATTTTTTACCAGGATTCAGTCTGTTGTAAACACTCTGACACATTAAAGTCGCTTCGTGGAAACCACAAAGAATCAGTTTTAATTTCCCTGGATATGTATTGATATCACCGATAGCATAGATTCCATCGATGTTTGTTTGATAGTCTAAAGCGTTATTAACAACGATTGCGTTTTTCTCGATATTCAATCCCCAGTTTCCGATTTCTCCCAATTTTGGAGTTAAACCAAATAAAGGAATGAAATAATCTGTTTCCATATCATAAGGATCCTGACCGTCAACAGCAACCGTAATAGCTTCTACTTTTCCGTTACCTTTTACTCCGGTAACTTCAGCAGGCGTGATTAATTTGATTTTTCCTTGATTTTTAAGCTCCTGAACTTTTTCAACAGAATCTAAAGCACCACGGAATTCATTTCTTCTGTGAATCAACGTCACTTCACTTGCTACATTAGAAAGGAAAATACTCCAGTCAAGCGCAGAATCTCCACCTCCGGCGATAACCACTTTTTTATCTCTGAAATGCTCAGGCTCTTTTACAAAATATTCAAGACCTTTTTCTTCATAATCTGCAAGGTTTTCGAAAGCCGGTTTTCTTGGTTCAAAAGTACCTAAACCACCTGCAATAGCGATCGCTTTACATCTGTGAACAGTTCCTTTATTAGTTACAACTTCAAACCATTCATCATCAACTTTGGTATAAGAAACAGCTGTTTCTCCCAATGTGAATCCAGGTTGGAATTGCTTGATCTGTTCCATTAAATTATCTACTAATTCTCCGGCATTTACCGATGGATAACCAGGGATATCAAAAATCGGCTTTTTAGGATACAATTCTGCCAATTGTCCTCCAGGTTGAGGAAGTGCATCAATAATATGGCATTTCATTTTTAGCAAACCTGCTTCAAAAACAGCAAACAATCCCGTTGGCCCAGCCCCAATAATCAATATATCTGTAGTTATCATAGTATAAAAGATAATTTAATAATATGTATGTCTGCAAATTTACTAATTTTAATGCGAAGCATATTTAATTCATTCTAAATAAAAACCTGAGATTTATCAAATATGTTTCGAAATCTTATTTGGCAACCTTTTTGTAACTGAGTAATCATGAAAAAAACTTCATTTTTTTTAGCAATATTTATATTTTGTCTGAGTTTTGGCCAGATTAATAATATTGCAGATGGCGAATCTCTGACTTTTAGAATCCATTATGGAATCTTAAATGCCGGAAGTGCCAATCTCACCGCTAGAAAAACCGTTTATAAAGGCACTCCACATTTGTACGTAAAAGGAACCGGAGTAACCACAGGAGCTGTAAAAACATTCTTTAAAGTGGAAGATCTCTATGAAAGTTACATCAACATCAGTACAGAACTACCAAGTTTTTATGTGAGAAATGTACGGGAAGGCGGTTATACACAACATTACGAAACGACTTTTAATCACAGCAACAATACTTTAATTTTAACCGATAAAAAAAATCCGGCTAATGGTTCGAAGGTTTTAAAATCTGTAAAAGGTGTTCAGGATATGCTTTCCTGCTTTTATTATTTAAGAAGTAAAAGTGCTGCAGAATTGAGAATAGGAACCGTGATTAGTATGAATGTTTGGATTGATGATGAAATGTTTCCTTTTCAACTAAAGGTGGTGGGAACAGAAAATTTAAAGACAAAATTCGGAACGATTAATTGTTTAAAAATCACACCATCTGTACAAAGCGGAAGGGTTTTCAAGGAAAAAGAAGGCGTTACCATGTGGGTTTCTAATGATGCCAATCATGTTCCGATGTTGTTAAAAGCAGAATTGGCTGTGGGTTCTTTAAAAGCCAGTATTGATGATATTAAAAATGTGAAATATCCTTTAAAATTTATAAAATAAAAACATATCACTTGTTTGTTAAAGAAAAATGTCTGTAAAAATTTTACAGACATTTTTTTATTTGATGTAATAAAATTCAATTCCCGATTGTCATAATTATATAAGACTCACTAACCAATAAAAATCAAATATCATAAAAGCGAAACGCTATTTTTGAATGTTTTATTGTAGGCGCTTCGTGAGAAGTCGAAGCGTCTTTTTCAGAGACACTGTGTAAATTTTCAATACTCGTTTTTAATTACGTTTTGTTTCTAATGTCAGTAATTAAAAACTAAAACCTCCGAATTAATCGGAGGTTTGTTTTTGGAACTTTGCGAAATAATTTTCTTTCATCATTTGTGTTTTTTTATAACACCAAATCACTTTTAATTTTTTTAAATCATTAATGTCTGTCAAAACCAATGATTATTTTTTTCATCATATTGTTATTATAGAATTATCAATATGCGAACCAACTGTGCCAAAAATTTGTCGATTTACTTCGCCTTAGTTGTAGATATTCTTCGACAGATTTTATCTTGAAAGACAATAAAAAAACCTTCGATAGATTTCGAAGGTTAAAGATTTTTCATCCGTTTTAGTGCGAAATAATTTTTTTTCGTCATTTGCTTATGTCAAAAACCAAATAACTTTTTTCTCTTTTGTCTGATACAAAAATACCAACATCGAAGATTATTTTCATTATAAAAGCTGTCGATATACTTCGCTGATCCCGTAGATATTTTTCTACAACTTACATTGATTTTTCCACAAAAAAACCTTCGTGTCGACTCGAAGGTTTTACATTTTCATTTGTGTTTTTGTACGAAATAATTCTTTTTCATCATTTGTGTTTTTTATAACACCAAATCACTTTTAAATTTTTAAAATCATTAATGTCTGTCAAAACCAATGATTATTTTTTCATCATATTGTTATTATATAATTATCAATATGCGAACCAACCGTGCCAAAAACATGTCGATTTACTTCGCTTGCATCGTAGATATTATTCGACAGATTTTTCATTGTTGAAAGACAAGAAAAAACCTCCGAAAAAATTCCGGAGGTTATATTTTTACCATTTTAATGTAATGGAAGACTTTTGATTTTTTCTCATCATTTGTGCTTTAGAGAAATCAAAAGTCCTTTGTTTATTCTTTTAATAGTTTTTACCCTTTGTGTTGATACAAAGATAGAAACAGAAGAATATATTCTCTAAATAAATGATGTAGATAAATGTCGTTTGCCTTGTAGATTTTTATCTATTTAAACTATTGGCTATTTCTGATGAGCTCGATAAGTTCTACGAGATTTTCAATTTCAAGCTTATCAAAAATCCTTCTTTTAATAGTACTTACAGTATTTTGTTTTACATCTAGCTTGCCTGCAATTTCAAGGTTTCCCAATCCTTCCGCATACATTTCTGCAATTTGTAACTCTCTTTCTGTTAATGATGATAAAGGATTTACCATATTGGGATTTTTCATTGAATTTACCAGCAAAGCCTGCGTTGTGGTAGAAATATATTCGCCATCGCTAATCATTTTCTTAATAGCATGCTCTATTACTTCTTCTTCATTCATTTTACTAAGAAAACCATCAGCTCCGGCATTCAGATAACGCAACGAATGTGTATTTTCATCAATTCCGGTAAAAATCAAGATTTTAATTTCCGGTTTTAGTGTTTTTATCTCGCCTAAAAAGCTTAAACTATTTCCATCCGGAAAGTGAGCGTCTATAATGGCAATATCAATCGGATTCTGTTTTACAGATTCTATGGCTTGTTGTAATGTTGATGCCTGAAAAATATTCTGAGCCAACTCCATATCTTCTAGTAAAAAGACAATGCCCTGTCTTATCAGACTATGATCGTCTGCAAGCAGGAAGTTGATTGATCTATTATCTAGTTGATTCATTTCTTACTATTTAAATTCACAGAAAAAGTAACCGTTGTACCTTTTCCCAATTCGCTTTCCACAAAAATATTTCCTGAGTATAAAGCTACGATTTCTTTACATAAGCTCAGTCCCAAACCAGCACCCAGATTTTCTACATCTTCCGATAAAACACCTTGGTAATAGGGTTCGAATATTTTTTCTAGATCCGATTGAGAAATTCCGGCTCCGGTGTCATTTATTTTAGTTGTCATGGTTATTGTGTTATCATCAATCTTTTCCGTATTTACCGTTACGCTTATCTGTCCGTTTTCGGTAAATTTATTCGCGTTTCCAAGAATATTCATAAAAACCTGATTGATCTTCTTGTTATCAGAATAAACGGTAATATCCGGGTTTATATTTTCATTGATGACAAATTTATTGTTTCTCGTTTCAATATACGGCTCAATAGAGCTTAAAATCGAAGTAATTTCATTTTTAAGATTAAAATCTACAGGAATTAATTTATTTTCCACCGCCTGATTTTTGGTATATTCTAAAATCTGATTGGCCTGCATCAACAAAGTATCATTGGTAAAACTGATAGATTTAAGATATTCTTTAATTTTATCATCATCCGTTTTTTTATTAATCCTGTTAATGAAAAGACCAATTATTTTTAATGGCGATCTTAGTTCATGACTTAGCATTCCTAAGATTCTGTTTTTAAAATTCAAATTTTCATTAATCTGTTTGTTAGCCGCATTCAATTGTTTTTCATAGACAAAAGCAATTCTTGTTAAAATCATAATTAAAACAGATACAATAAACATCAAAATCATAGCACCAAATATCAAATACGTTCTGATTTTGTTGTTTTTAGAATTTTGTGTCTCATATTCCTTCTCCAAATCCTGTTTAGAAGCCTTGATCGAATTTTCATAAATTCGCATCAATCCGTTGCTATACATCAAAAGATTGCTGAACATTTTATAAAACTGATCATTCCCTTTTTGCTTCTCCTTTACATTCACCTGAATTTTTTTCACCTCACCGGAATAATGATGATCTACCACATTTATAATGCTGTCCAGTTCTTTTTTAATTGTGGAAGCATCCAACTTTTTGCCCTGTTTTACGGTAATCACCGTGCTTTCCTTTCTTACACTTTCCTTCCCCGAAATAGCATCACCCAAACGTCCGAATAATCCTTTTTTCTTTATAGAATCTGTGTATGTTTTGGTCTCAACATCAAATTTATCTAAATTATAATCCAGATCATATTTTTTCAGCTGTGGCAAATCATTATTTATCTTAAAATTAGATTTTGTTGAATATTGATAAGTAGAATCAATCAACAACTTCAAATTTTTAAGCTCCAACGAATCTTTTTTCTGCGAAGCATTATTCTTCAATCTGGGATATTTCTGTTCAAAACGACTGATGCTATCTAAATTCTCACCAAGCTTATTTAACGATTTAAAGTAAGAATCTAAATACGTATTATCTTCGCTTACCACATACTTTTGGAGAAAATCCTGAGCGTTCATAAGCTCTTTTCGGGAGTCATCCGTTAAATTCTCCAATAAGTGAATTTCTTTCAGCTGTTTTTCAATAAAAATTAAATTCTTTCTATTAACAAATTCATTATAAAAAAACGCCGCTATAATCAACTGTATTAATAAAATACATAATATAAGGGAATAATGAATAATTTTTCTAAATCTAAAATTCAATGACTTCAACATTTTCACTTGAGTTATCGTATAAAATTAATAAAAAAATCCTGTAAAAATATTGTTTTACAGGATTTTGAATTTGTTTAAGTTTAAATTATATATTTACAACGTTTTAAACTGCTCTAAAGTTCTCATATCATTCTCGAAGAACATTCTGATGTCGCTCATTTGATAAAGAAGCATTACGATTCTTTCGATCCCCATTCCGAAAGCATATCCCGAATACTTTTCAGAATCGATATTTACGTTTTTCAAAACGGCAGGATCTACCATTCCGCAACCCATAATTTCTAACCAACCTGTTCCTTTCGTGATTCTGTAATCGGTCTCAGAGTTTAATCCCCAATACACATCAATCTCGGCACTTGGCTCTGTGAATGGGAAATAAGAAGGTCTTAATCTGATCTTAGATTTTCCGAAAAGCTCAGTTGTGAAGAACTGAATCGTTTGCTTTAAATCTGCAAAACTTACATTTTCATCAATATACAACCCTTCAATTTGATGGAAAATACAGTGCGAACGAGAAGAAACGGCTTCATTTCTGAAAACTCTTCCCGGAGATAAAATCCTGATTGGCGGCTGATTTTCCTCCATATATCTGATCTGTACCGACGAAGTGTGTGTTCTCAACAAAATATCTGGGTTTTGCTCGATGAAGAAAGTGTCCTGCATATCTCTTGCCGGGTGATATTCCGGAAGATTCAAAGCGGTGAAATTGTGCCAGTCATCTTCAATTTCTGGTCCGTCTGCTACAGCAAATCCTATAGACTTGAAAATTTCGATAATTCTGTTTTTCACCAAATTAATTGGATGTCTTGAACCTAAATCCAACGGAAAAGCAGGTCTCGTAAGATCCTCTTTTTCAAGGATAATAGAAGATGCAGAAGCATTTTTTAAATCCTCCAATTTTACGTTAACAGCATTCTTCAGAGTATTGATTTTCTGTCCGAATTCTTTCTTCTGATCGTTTGGAACTTCCTTAAATTTTTCAAAAAAAT
>DKLU01000089.1 GCA_002455915.1 Chryseobacterium sp. UBA6632 | reverse complement strand
GGAGGTTGGTTTATTGGTCAGTATGGAATATCCGTTACACCTTGGATAGGTGTTGGATTTGGTCTGCTGGCGCTTATTGTAATTTTTTGGAGAGCCTGGCTTGATCGAGACGTAAGTGAGAAATAGGTATCATTTACTAAAAATTATTTTTTTGATGTTTCGTACCTAAATTTATTAAAGCAATAAAAAATGCTAATCTGGATTATTATGGAATAAAAAACAAAAAAAGGCTCAATTTGGATTAAATTGGAACCATTTTTAGCGTTTATGAAATCGACAGGAGTATATATATAAATCATTTAGTTGCAGATACACATAATATTTTAGAGGTACTAAATGCCATTTGAGTATATAGCTAACTAAAATTTATCCAAAAACTTTGATAATCTCTCCAATATCAGCGCTTTTGTAATCAGTATAAATATGAGAATGAAATTCATTCAGCTTTTTCAAAATCTTAAGGAATTCAGACTTTTCAGAATCATTTAATTTCCCGGATAAGATTTTTGAAGTTATGTTGACATTTGAAACAGAGGCGTGGAAAATTTCTTCGCTTTTTTTTGTGAGATTTAACCGTTTGCTTCGCTTATCCTCTGCATCGTTTTTTTCTTCTAAAAATCCTGCTTCCAACAATTTTTTAATAATTTGAGTGCCGGTTTGTTTCTCATGACCGTTTTTTTCAATCAACTGAATTTTAGTTAAATCAGGTTCATCTTTCAATCGATACAAATAAGTGAATTCCTCATTAGCCAACTCTGGAAATTCTCCCAAACCTTTTCTTATCAATAATTTAGAATATCGACCGAGTAGAAGAACTTGCTTGCAAATTTCGTTTTCGGTAAAAGAAACCTGATGATTTTCATTTTTAAAAAGTTTTGTAGGACTTTCATCGGCATATTTTTTATCATTCATCCACATACGAAAATCGTCTACATTCGCATTGGGTTTGTAAGCGCCGGAATTTTCAAATTCTTTGACTTGATGAAGTAATTCTATGATAAAATCAGTTTGCATTGCTGTAATTTATGGTAAAGATATTAGTTTTTGAGAATGATTACAATTTGATGTTACTCATACCACCGTCAATCCCAATGATCTGTCCCGTAATCCAGGCTGAATTTTCCGATAATAAAAACTCAACCATTTTTCCCATTTCTTCCGCATTTCCAACTCTTTGCAACGGATGTCTCTTCCCTGAAGCTTCCCGTTTTTCAGGCGTTGAAAGGAGTTGTGAAGCAAGGTTAGTATCCGTTAACGATGGTGCAATTGCATTCACTCTTATTTTCTGAGTAGATAATTCTGCCGCCAGACTTTTGGTTAAACCTTCAACTGCACCTTTGCTCGCAGAAATCGAGGCGTGGAAAGGCATTCCCAATTTTGCAGCCACCGAGCTGAACAATACGACAGAAGCACTTTCCGATTTTTTCAAATTAGGCAATAATTTCTGAATTGTTCTTACTGCACCCAAGACATTGATTTCAAAATCATTCTTAAAATCATCAGCAGAAAGTCTGTTAAATGGTTTTAAATTAATACTTCCGGGCGCATAAACCAATCCGTCAATCACATCCGGAAAATCAATTTCATCCAGATTTCCCGAAAGAATATCCATTGGATGAAATTCAATATTTAAATTTTTAACTTTAGAATTTTCAGTTTTTGAAATACCAATGACGTGATGGTTTTCTGACAATATTTTCGCAGTGGCAAATCCAACTCCCTGTCCACAACCGATAATAACTATGTTTTTCATATTATTATTATGTTTTTATCGTTTCGAAATTTTATTATGACTGATTGTTCGCTGTCTCGAACATTTAAACCGTTCAATTTTAGGATTTCTCTTCATCAAATGTTTCTGGCTCATTCCCGAATTTACCCTTTTTCTCCAAAGTCTGAAACTCGATGGTTTCAGTTCTCTCCTCATCACTTCAATCACTTCAGATTCGGTAATTCCAAACTGAAATTCTATCGCTTCAAACGGCGTTCGGTCTTCCCAAGCCATTTCGATGATTCGGTCTGTTTGTATTAAATTAAATTCTTTCGTCATTATTTTAAATTTTTAATCGTCTGTTTTGCAATTTTAAAATGTTCAGATTTTTTCTCATCGATCATCTTTTCTAAAGTTCGCAACATCATTCCCAATCTTGGGTTTGTTTTGAAAAATTCAAGGTTTTCACAAAATTCCAAAAAAGTGCGTCCCATTTTTCTGTCCAGTCGCCATCGGCATAATCACTCATTTTTTTTATGTAATTGCTCCCGCTGATGTACGGTTTTGTGCTCATTTTTCCGCCGTCAGAAAAGCTGCTCATCCCATACACATTCGGAACCATCACCCAATCGTAAGAATCGATGAACATCTCCATAAACCATTGGTAAACATCAGCTGGATTGAGTTTCAGCAGATTCATAAAGTTGGTGAAAATCATTATCAAAATGTAAGTAGCAATGGTGAAATATATGGTTTTGGAGTCCATTGCCATTGATCATGAGATCTGTCAATAAACCCTATGCCCGGCCAGGGAAGGTGGGATGCACAAACCACAGATTTTTGTTTATGACATTGTTCCAGTATATTTTTTCGGGTATTGATTCCCAAAGAAAAATCAGCATCCCACTGTGTACCCCAAACCGGATTAGAGATCAGCACAGGGCTATGAACCAGATCAACCAGATGCGTAATGGATAGCTTACCCGAATAAACCGTAAATATGATGTGTCCGGGAGTATGTCCGGGAGCTGCCTGCGTTTTAATACAGGAAAATAATTCGTCACCTGCATCAAATATTTCTAAACTGTGGGTAATGGCTCCTAATATCTGCTTAACCAGTGAAAGAGAACCATGACCAAACTCAGGCCTCCGGCTGTTGGGGAAATTCGGCTCCTGTGCAAACCAGAATTCCAGTTCAGTCCGTGAAATATAGAATCTTGCATTTGGAAATATCAGATTACCATTTTCGGTTAATATGCCTCCAATGTGATCCCGATGAGCATGCGTTATCAATACATCGGAAATATCACTTGCTCCGAATCCGGCACTTTTCAGACTGTGTAATAATTTTCCTGCATTTTTTTTATCATAAAAGCCTTCTCCTGTATCTACTAGTATTAATTGCTCATTCTTTCGTATAAGCATTACATTAATAGGAGCTTCGTAGATATCGACAGGTAAATGCAGTCGGCTTAGCTCTTTTTGAAGATCTTTCGGTGCTGCATCCGTTGCAATAATGGGTTGATATGATCCTATATCAAAA
>DKLU01000088.1 GCA_002455915.1 Chryseobacterium sp. UBA6632 | reverse complement strand
TTGGGGACTGTTTTGGCGTTTAACATTAACGATAAAACCGAATCGTTAGGACCGGAAAGCGAGCCGAATCATCTGAACGGAACGTTTAAGAGAACCTTATATTTCTATTTTGGTTTGCCAGATTTGGGAGATGAAAATAAACAGTTTACAATGCCGAAAGAAAATATTTTAACAGATTAATAATGAAAAAAGAATTATCATTTTTAGTAATGCTTATCTGTTCATTATATTTTGGACAACAAACCAGTTTCAAGTTTGATTTTGGCGGAGAAAGAGTAGAAAAAGGCTTTATTCCGATTCATTCAACTTCAAAATTCGACAGGAAAAACGGCTATGGTTTTATGGATATTTCGGGATTAAAATCTGTAGACAACAGCGGAAATGCTTTGACGGGGGATTTTATCACAAGTGACAAACCTTTCTATTTTTCGGTCGCAATTCCGGAAGGAAATTATGATATTCGACTGAATTTAGGTGATACAAAAGGAACTTCGGAAACAACAGTTCGTGTAGAAAACCGCCGATTGATGTTGAATGATATCAAAACAAAACAGGGCGAAATTGTTGAAAAAACAATCACTGTTCACGTAAAAGACAGTATCATCCGAAACCAAAACGGTGAAAAAATCGGAATTGTAAAATTAAAACCAAGAGAAACAAAATATTTGCATTGGGATAATTTGTTGACAATTGAATTTAATGATAAAGCTCCGAAAGTTTGCTCAATAATTATTCAACCCAACAAAACAGCAAAAACCATTTATTTAACTGGAGATTCAACGGTTGTTGATGCACAGTACGAACCGTGGGCGTCTTGGGGACAAATGTTACCGTATTTTTTCGCTCCAAATGAAGTGGTAATTGCCAATTATGCTGAAAGTGGAGAAACTTTAAAGGCCTTCGAAGACCGCCATAGAATCGATAAAATCTGGAATAAAATAAAATCGGGAGATTATTTATTCATTCAATTCGGACACAACGACCAAAAAGCAGGAAACAGTACAAAATCCGGTTACAGAAAAAGATTAAAAGAATGGATTCAAAAGGGAAAACAATTAGGCGCAGTTCCGATTTTGATCACTTCAATGAACCGCAGAGTTTTCGATGAAAACAATAAAATAGTCAACACTTTAGACGATTTTCCTGATGCGATGCGGGAAATTGCAAAGGAAGAAAAAGTGGATTTAATCGATTTGTATGTATTAAGCAAAACCTTATTCGAAGCAATGGGACCGGAAGCGGCGAAAAAAGCATTTGTCTATTATCCGGGAAATTCTTATCCAAACCAACCAAATGCTTTGGCAGACGATACGCATTTTAATCCTTACGGAGCTTACGAATTGGCCAAATGTGTCGTAAAATCTATTGTCGATCAAAATTTGCCTTTGAAAAAGTATATTTCAAAAAATTATAAAGATTTTAACCCAAATAAACCTGATGATGTTGAAAAATTCCATTGGCCGGAATCTGTTTTTATGGAATCTCTAAAACCTGATGGAAATTAAAATGTTGGACTTAATAAGCTTAATCAAATAAACAAAGTTTATTCTTTTTAACATTAAGTATTTAAGAATTGACCTAAATATTAAAATTAAGAACTAATAAATTGATTTAGATAAGAATCATTAAGAAGAATCTTAAAATCTTAATTTCTTAATGTTGAAATAAAGAAAAAAATCTTTGAATTTTTACAACTAATGTGTTCTTCTCAAAAGTCGAATTACAAACTTAAAATAACTAAAGTGTCAAAAACTTTTGTGCCTAATTAAAAGCGCGGTTAATTTAAAAGTAAAATAATGAAAATTAAAAATATACTCAAACTCAGCGTTCTCTGTTTTGCCTTCGGAAATCTTTCCGCACAGAATCCGTGGCCAAAAGCAACCAATACCGCTCAACCTTGGACGCGTTGGTGGTGGATGGGAAGTGCCGTTGACGAAACAGGTCTGGACAAACAATTGATAACCCTTTCCAAAGCAGGTTTCGGTGGAGTAGAAATTGTCCCGATTTACGGCGCAAAAGGATTTGAGAATAAATACATTAGTTACCTTTCTCCGGAATGGATGAAAATGCTGCAGTTCACAACAAATAAAGCTAAAAGTCTGAAAATGGGTGTTGATATGGCAGTTGGAACAGGCTGGCCAATTGGCGGACCGCAAGTTGATGAAAATGATGCTGCAACCAAAATGATTGTTCAGACTTACAATATTCAACCGAATGAAAAATTTTCTGAAAAGATTGTTTTAAAAGACGAAAAACAGAAGAATTTAAAAACCACAAAATTAGATATCGTTACCGCTTATAATGAAAAAAATGAAGCGGTAGTTTTAACGGATAAAATCAATGCAGATGGAACTTTAAATTGGAAGCCGACTTCAGAAAAATGGACAATTTACGCAGTTTTTGTAGGCAAAACTTTGCAGAAAGTAAAACGTGCCGCTCCGGGTGGTGATGGCTACACTTTAGACCATTTTTCTCTCGAAGCGACCAAAGACTATCTCAAAACTTTCGATAAAGCTTTTGGAAATTCCAACTATGGAATCCGTTCTTTTTTCAATGACAGTTACGAAGTTTACGGTGCCGATTGGACTGCCGATTTTAAAGAAGAATTCAAAAAAAGAAGAGGTTACGATTTAAGTCAGTATATCAAATATTTGGTGAGCGATGAAGAAAGCGAATTGGCAGGAAGAATAAAATCTGATTATCGAGAAACAATGAGCGAATTGATTTTGCATAATTTCACGGATAATTTCACGAATTGGGCGCATTCCAAAAACTCGAAAAATACCAATCAGGCTCACGGTTCGCCGGGAAATTTATTGGATTTATACGCTGCAGTGGATATTCCGGAATCTGAAACTTTCGGAAGTACAAAATTTGATATTCAGGGTTTAAAAAGAAATCTAGAGGACATCAATACCAAAGAAGTTCCCGACATTAATATGCTGAAATTTGCTTCTTCGGCGGCCAATATTACAGGGAAACCTTTGATTTCCAATGAATCCTTTACTTGGCTCACAGAACATTTTAAAACATCTTGGTCGCAGGTAAAACCTGAAGCGGAGCAGATTTTTTTATCTGGAATCAATCATATTTTTTATCACGGAACGACGTATACGCCGGCTGATGTTCAGTTTCCGGGCTGGTTGTTTTATGCTTCGACGAATTTTGTTCCTGAAAATTCTTTGTGGCCAAATATCAAAGGCTTAAATTCTTACATCGAAAGAACACAATCAGTTTTACAAAGTGGAAAATCGGATAATGAAATCCTGATTTATTGGCCGGTTTATGACCAATGGGCAAATCCGAAAGGAAAGGATATGGCTTTCAAAATTCATAATATTGAAAAATGGCTGCATCCGACTGTATTCTATGAAAACCTTGAGAAATTAGGAAAATCCGGCTATTCTCTCGATATGATTTCGGATAAA
>DKLU01000395.1:9663-10473 GCA_002455915.1 Chryseobacterium sp. UBA6632 | reverse complement strand
GTTATATATGAAATTTAGAAATTATTTTAACTATATAAAAATAGTGATACTAAATTCGAGAATATTTTTTAATTTATTTGGTATAAACAGGTATATTACTTTAAGCTAAAATAAAAAACGACTGCCATTTCCGACAGTCGTTTTAGTATTTTAAATCTGAAAAAGTAATTTACTTCACAGAAATTTCATCCACAAAGATATACGCATCTCCGCCGGCACCCTGATGCCATTCCGGAAGTTTTCCGAAGAAATAGGCTTTTACTTTTACGTATCTTGCTTCAGTTGGTAAAATTTCTGCAGCGAAATCTTTGATTTGTACTGTTTCATCTTTTGGATCCACTGTATTATCCACTGTTTTCATCAGGATAAAATCTTTTCCGTTCATCGAAACATAATATTCCACTTTTTTAGGCATTAAAATCCATGCTTTGCTGTCCTGAAGATAAGTAGAAGATAATTTCGTGATCTGCTGAGGTGACTGCATATCAATCACGGCTTCGAAATCCTGTCCCCAATAGCCAACCCATTCGCCTTTTCTCCAATTTACAGCACCGTTTATTCCGTCAATTAAAGCCAATTTTCCGCCTGCTGTATATTGAGGATAAGCGGTAGGTTTCACATCAATGCTCCAATGGTTGGGTCTTCTGTAGAAATTAGCGGTTGCAATTGAACTTTTTTCGCCACTTCTTTCTGCATACGCAGAAACCTGAGTTGTTTTTGTGATGGTGAAAGGTTCTTTATATGGCTTAAATGTTTTTCTCACATTCGCATCACCTTCATCCATCGTCATATAATAAATTTTATCATTCG
>DKLU01000395.1:0-9551 GCA_002455915.1 Chryseobacterium sp. UBA6632 | reverse complement strand
TAATAAATTTTATCATTCGGATTCAATGGAGTGATGGCTACTTTGGTATTGATGTCAAAAATTCTGTCTGCAGCAATAACAGGCGTTGCCGTTAATTCGTCATATTTAAAATCTTTGAACGATTTTGCATTCTCAAAACCTAATTTTCTAAGCTCTTCTTTGCCTGTATTTTTTGTGATGATTTTCGTTGTTCCGTCTTCAAGGTGAATTTTAACCTCATCAAAATAAGGCTTTGTCGTCTGCCATTCAGGCAATCCTGGCGTTACGGAATAAATTCCCAAGGTGCTCAAAATATACCATGCGCTCATCTGGCCACAATCTTCGTTTCCAATCAATCCGTCTGGAGTGTTTTTATAGAAATTATCAATAATATACTTGATTTTAGCATCTGTTTTTTCCGGCTTGCCAACATAATTATAAAGATAAGCGATATGGTGACTCGGCTCGTTTCCTTGGGCATATTGTCCCATCAAACCTGTGATATCCACCTGCTCTCTACCCGTCGTTTTATCCGGAGCAGCAAAAATAGCATCAATAAATTGTTCGAATTTTTCTTTTCCCCCGTGCGCTGCAATTAATCCCGGAATATCCTGCTGAACAGAGTAGGAGTAATGCCAAGAATTTCCTTCTGTATAATTGTTGTTTACTTCTCTTGGGTCAAACGGTTCAAGCCAGTTTCCGTTTTTTCTAGGCTGCATAAATCCGTTCTTTGGATTGTATAAATTTTTCCAATTCTGAGAACGTTTCATGAAATACTGGTAATCTTCTTTTTTGCCTAAAATTTTTGCCATTTGAGCAATACACCAGTCGTCGTAAGCATATTCTACCGTTTTAGAAACACTTTCGTGTTCATCATCAATCGCGATAAAATTATTCTGTTTGTACGCATTCAACCCAAAAATATCTAACATTGCGGAGTTTTTTGAAGCCTGAAATGCTTTTTCATAATCGAAACCAGTAATTCCTTTTGCCATCGCGTCTGCAATCACAGAAACAGCGTGGTAACCAATCATACATTCTGTTTCGTTGGAAGCCAGTTCCCAAACCGGAAGTTTTCCGCCTTGTTCGTATTGTTTAATGAAAGTATTGATGAAATCGGCCGTTCTTTTTCTGTCGATTAATGACATTAAAGGATGTGCGCCTCTGAAAGTATCCCAAAGCGAGAAAACCGAGTAATAGTCGAAACCTTTCGCCATATAGAATTTATTGTCGCGACCTCTGTATTTGCCGTCTGCATCCATATTAATATTAGGTTGCGTGAAAACATGATACATTGCCGTATAGAAAACCGTCAGTTTATCTTTATCGGAAGATTTAACTTCAATTTTTGATAATTCTTTGTCCCAATCTGCAACCGCCTGTTTTTGAATTTCAGCAAAATTATTAGACTTGCCTTCAGCCAACATATTTTTTCCGGCACCTTCATAACCTGTCGGGGAAATCGCCACTTTTACACTGATCTTTTCTCCTTTTTTAACAGTTGTTGAAAGAGCCAGTGCTAATTTCGTTCCGGTTAAAAGATTTTTTTCGTCTTTTCCATTAGCAATCTTCTTTGAAATTTTTAATGGCTTTGAAAATTCAATTCTTGCGTAAATATACTGATTGGTCGCCCAAGCTTCACTTCTACGGAAAACTTCAATGGTTTTATCATCAATAATTTTAACTTCACCTTCCAGTAATTTATCTCGATGGTTGAGGTCTAAAATAATATTAGCGTTTCCGGCATTATTGAAAGTATATTCGTGATAACCTACTCTTTTGGTCGTAGTCAGACGAACATCAATATTGTTTTTATCTAGCTTAACCGAATAAAATCCAGCCGTTGCTTTTTCGTTTTTGTGTGAGAATTTAGAAGAATAGTCTTTGCTGTCCAAACTTGGATTTCCCATTGTTGGCATCAGCATGATGTCTCCATAATCCGAAACTCCCGTTCCGTTAAGGTGCGTGTGAGAAAATCCGTAGATCACAGAATCTGAGTAATGATAACCGCTGCAACCGTCCCAACTTCCATCGATTCTTGTATCGGGTGAAAGCTGTACCATTCCGAAAGGAACAATGGCTCCGGGAAACGTGTGTCCGTGCCCGCCAGTTCCTATAAAAGGATTTACATATTGCGAATAATTTTGTGAAAATAAATTATGGGCAACAATTCCTAAAAGAACAACTAATATTTTTTTCATCATGTAAAAAATTAAATTCCCCTAAAATACACTAAAATTTGGATTCACAAAAGAAAATATCTATCATTGCGTTTACTTATTCTAAATAGGTAAAAATTACGTAAATTTGTAAACAATTTATTTAGTTTATGTTGACGAAAGAAAAGGTACAAAATTTCCTTAAAGAGATAGAAGTCGATGACTTGGTAAGCAATTTTCAGGTTATGGGCAACGATGTATATATTGATATGACTGCGCATTCACCGGCAATGCACGAAAAGAAAAAGCTGGAGGCAGCCATGAAGCAGGCTTTTGCAAGTGAGTTTGGAGAAGAAGTTAATCTTAAATTAAAGATCGTTTCTCCGGAACCTAGCGAAATTCAGCAAAGTCAGATCAAAGGAAAACAAATTCCTGGGATTCAAAATATTATTGCCATTGCTTCCGGAAAAGGAGGTGTTGGTAAATCTACGGTTTCTGCAAACATGGCGGTAACGTTGGCAAAAATGGGTTTCAAAGTAGGTTTATTGGATGCGGATATTTATGGTCCTTCAGTTCCTACGATGTTCGATACAGAAGGTGAAAAGCCAATTTCTGTAGAAGTAAACGGTAAAAGTTTAATGAAACCTGTTGAAAATTATGGCGTAAAAATGCTTTCAATAGGATATTTCTCAGGTGCAAATCAGGCGGTTGTCTGGAGAGGCCCGATGGCTTCAAAAGCGCTGAACCAAATGATCAGAGATGCAGCTTGGGGAGAATTAGATTTCTTATTGATCGACCTTCCTCCAGGAACGGGTGATATTCACTTATCAATTATTCAGGAAGTTCCTGTAACGGGAGCGGTGATTGTAAGTACACCTCAACACGTGGCTTTGGCAGACGTAAGAAAAGGGATTGCGATGTTCCAGATGGAAAGTATTAACATTCCGGTTCTTGGATTAGTGGAAAATATGGCGTATTTTACACCGGAAGAATTACCTGAAAATAAATATTATATCTTTGGAAACCAAGGAGCGCAATATTTAGCAGATGATCTTGGAATCCCTGTTTTGGGAGAGATTCCGTTAATTCAAAGTATCAGAGAAGCGGGAGATGTTGGAAGACCGGCCGCTTTGCAGGATAGTTCTAAAATCGCGGAGATCTACACAGAAACTGCCCGTAAAATGGTGGAAAGCTTGGTAGAAAGAAATAAAAATCTTCCTCCGACTGAAGCAGTGAAAATTTCTACAATGGCGGGTTGCTCGCCAAAAGCAAAATAAATATTTTTCAAATCTTGAAAAAACCGAATTGAACTGAAAAAATATGGAAACAAACATAACACACGAAGATACAGTAACAAGAGTGATGGAAGCTCTGGAAAGCATCCGACCGTTTTTGAATAAAGATGGTGGCGATATTGAGCTTATTGATGTGAAGGATAACTTGGTTTATGTAAAACTTTTAGGAAACTGTTCTGGTTGCTCACTGAATGTATCAACATTAAAATTAGGTGTTGAAAATACAATCAAACAACATGCGCCGGAAATAGAAAAAGTAATAAGCGTGGAATAAAAAATAACAATATATATTTTTTTGAGACAGGTTTCGGCCTGTCTTTTTTTATGGTTTTCAATTCCAATATTAAATAGGTTTTCAAGACCTGTTTTTTTTTGCTTTTAAACGAGAAAAAAGTTTAGAAAAATTATTACTTGCATATAGAAATAATTCTATGATTGCATGAGATTTATTAGTGTTATTTTTGTAAAAAATTTATTTACAACGCAATATGAGGTTTTAAAATATACTATTGAGGTTGCGTTGTCGTTCCTTTTAATGTTCAATGTTTTTTATGGCAAGTTACCCGACTTTGAGAAGAAAGTAAGGGCAGAATTTTTTTGTTTAAAGTTTTGATGAAAATCGCGGAAAGTGCTTTAAATAAAGAATTTTTTAAGAAAAAATGTGGTATTGGTCTATATGTTGTATTGCATTGTGATAATAATTTAGAGGATAAACTAACTTCTGTAAAATAGATGGATGGGTTTTATGGAAACTATTATTAAAAAAACTAAAACTATGAAAAATATACTCATTGCTGACGGTCTGTATGTGGTAAGGGCGGGTACGGCAGTGTTGTTGGAGACTAAGCTACAGTTTCCGTGTAAAATCGATTTCGCTGAAAATTATTCTGAAACGAAAGAGAAGATTTCTTCTAAACAATATGATCTTATAATTCTTGATACAGATATTCCGGGAAGTATTTTTAAATCAATGGTGAAGGATCTTAAGAAAAGGCAGAAAAATATTAAAATCCTGATTTTTTCCACCTATGATGAAAATGTAGGGATTCAGTACATAGAAGAAGGAGTAGAAGGTTATATGAATAAAAGTGCTAATGAAGTTGAAATTTTAAAGGGAATTATGGCAATTTTTGAAGAAGGCTTCTATTATCCTTCTAAAATGATGAATAAACTGCTTACTTCAAAAGATAATAATACCGTTGAAAAACTTTCTAAAAGAGAATTTCAGATCTTCAAACTTTTAGCAGAAGGTTATGGAAATATTGAGATTTCCAATAGTTTAGATCTAAAGACGTCAACCATAAGTACCTATAAAAAGAAAATCTTTGAGAAGCTACAGGTGAAAAGTGTGGTAGATCTGGTGAGAATTTATGACGAGATGCATTGAGGGAATATCTGCCTTATTGTTTACGTCAGAAAAGGCTTCCTCTGTTAAACTTATTAAGTCTCCTTATAATGTTAATATTGTACATGGTGTTGCTATACCGAGAGCCACGGTTAAAGTGATGATAAGATTTTCCTTGTATTGGTAATATTGATAGTATTGCGTTTAATTTTGCTATATTAAAATGTTCAATAATAAAAAAAGCCCCGAACTTTTTCGGAGCTTTACATCAACTAAATAATATACTCTATTTTACAATAATTCTTTTTAGCTGTCCTTCAGAAGTTTTTACAAGGTAAACGCCTGTAGAAAGCTTTGAAGTATCTATTGTTAAAGCATTTTTTTGTTTTTCAATCAGTTTTCCAGACATATCATACAATTCATAATCCTGAACTCTGTTGAAATATAACGTACTTCCTTTTGATACCGGATTTGGGAATACGTTGAAGGTCGATTTTTCTGTTTTTACTTCTCCGGTTGCCAAACTTGGAGTGGCTACTTCGTACATCGACAAGGTTCCGCTGATTTCGTTAGCAATTACCACATATCCTTTGCCTGTTGTGGTATTTTCAGGAGCAATGTAGATGATTCCTTCCGGACCATTATCACCTCCATATGCCGAAGTCATACGAGAGTTTTTGTAATCCGTGAAAGTAGGATTGTTCGGATCTGTTATATTATAAACCATTACACCTCCGGTTCTTTCAATGGTGATGAAAGCGTAAGTTTGCCCATTAATTGTGCCTAAAGTTACCCCTTCCGGCTCTGGGCCTTTTGCACGGCTTCTGCTTTTAATCGTGTTCGATTCATTATCAGCATTGAAAATCAATGGATGATTAGCTGCAATATATCGTTCAAACTGATCGCCGCTATCATAAACGATTTGCTTGGTATCAGCATTGAAAATCGAGAACGAACGTGCACCCAACGCTGCAATTTCTTCAAATTCATTATCTCCATCCGTATTTCCTGTGGCATTAGAAACTCTGAATCTTCCTAAATTATGCGAAGCTTTTAATATTGATGATTGCGGGAAAAGGGCCGGATCTAAAGTATAATCATTGGCTCCAACCGTAGTTCTCTCACTAAATCCTGAAAGATCTTTTTCATCACCTTCGTTTGCTGTTACAATATAGTTTGTGTTTCCAACTTTATAATTCTGAACCGCATCAGCAATATAATAAGCTTTTACAGGCCAGTTCGCGATTAAAATTTCACCATTGTTATCAGACGCATCAAAACCGTTTCCTGGAAGGCTCATATCTTTTTTGCCTAATCCCCAAATTCCGGTAATTGTTTTTGAAGTTAAATTAACCTCAGCAATCGCATTATTTTCCTGAAGTGTGATCCAAGCCTTTTGGCTGTCTGCACTTATCGTAATATATTCAGGTTCTAAATCTTGAGAAAGCGTATTATTGGTTCTTACTTTTCTTAAACCTGTCGGTGTTAATGCTGCCACCTGAGAATCAAACGCATTGAAATTAAGTGTAGTAACATTATTTTGAGTTAGATTGTTAATTCCTCCCGAAATATCAATAATGCTGATAGTTCCTTCAGGATCGATGGTGTAAGCGTCATTTGGTTCACCTTCATTGGCGGTTAAAACTTTTGTTCCGTCCGGTGAGAAAGAAACCATGTCCGGTAAAGCACCAACTGTAACCTGTTTCAGGAAATTTCCGTTAATATCAAAGAAAACTACCGAACCGTTCTGTTGAGGGTTCGTGTTTGGAGAAGCTGCCGCAATAATTCCGTTTTTCACGGCAATACTTGTAATTCCGCCATACGGAGCCATATTTACGGTATTGATAACCGTTGGAGTATTCGGATTACTGAAATTGATAATATCAAAAACATCCGTCAAAGAACTGATGGTAAATAATCTCTGCGTGGTAGGATCGTGAACCACTATTTCCGTAGAGCTGCTTTTGTTTCCGGAAGGATCAAAACTTCCGATATAATTTAACTGAATTTGGTGTGATGGAACAGGAGCCGCTTTATCATTATCAATAATATAAACCGTTGAATTGCTGTCTCCTGAAATGGTTGCTCCGGTAGGATTTTCAAGGCTTAATACAAAATATTCTGCTTCTTGTTCTGCTAATGCATCATCAATAATAGGAATATTTACCGTATAACTTGTCGTTCCCGGAACAATATTAATTGTTTGACTGGTAAAAGTGAAATCATTATGGTCTGCCGTGCTGAAAGGAGCTGGTTTTGCCACCAAATTTACCGATGCTGTGGAAGGATTGGTTACATTAATTTTAAATGCCAATGTTCCTGCATTTTCATTGACTTTGATAAAGTTTTTATCCAAAGAAATAGAAGTTCCGGCGGTTGTAAATACAGTTGAAGTTGCTGTTGTTACTGCGTTATCACTGAAATCTTCCACCACATTTGGTTTTAAAGCCAGATAATACGTCTGGTTCGGAACTAAACCTGAGGTTGGAATAACCGTGATTTTATTGTTAGAAAAAGTTGTAGTGAAGGGAATTTGAGCACCTGAAGCATTTCCAAGACGGAAATCTACAAGCGTTTGTGCATTAGAATCGTTGATCGTAGAGTTGTCTGCTAATCTTACATTTTCGTTGAAAGTAATGGCAGGATTTACAGTCGTTAAAGCATTATTTGTGTTGTTTGTGGGAAGATAAGCAGCCGTTGGTGGAGTAGTGTCGATACCTCCAACTGCTGTTGCGTCTACGGTAAAATTGTCAAAACGGTTATTTCCTACAGTTCCGTTATTTGCTCCTGCGGAAAATTCAACTTTAAGTTTGAAATTAGGATTGTTGGAAACGCCTGCAATATTTGAAAAATCAAATGTAATCAATTGCGGATTGGCATCTTGCGGATTGACTGTTTGGTAGGTCTGAAAAGTTGTTCCATCCAAAGAGTAAGACCACGTTTGTGTTCCTGCCCCCGAAGCCGATCTTCTTGTCGAAAATTTTACGACCACATTATTGAATCCTGTAGTTGGCAAATTGAACTGCAAATTCCCGTTAATAGGGAAGTTGTATCGCAAATGCGTTCCGGCAGCATCTCCATTTCTTGCATTTAAATTTTCTGTGCTGAAGTTTTGCCCTGTTCCGTTGGCAAAATCAACTTCTGTTGTTCCGCTGGTTACGGCTGTCATAGAACCGTTTACCAAAGTTGATGTTGGCGTCATCATCGCGGCTGCAGAAGCATTGTTATTAAAATTCCAGTAATGAATAAGGCTTGATTGCCCGAAAGCTGCTCCCTGAAGGAACATCGCGGCAATCACCGAACCTTTCAAAAGGTAGTTATTAGTCATTTTTACGTTATATTAAATTTATGCAAAAATGAACTTTCTACTTTGTAAACATTTTAAGCAAATTTTAATTAATTCTTAATAATAATGTAATTTTTGAAAGTTTTGATGAAAATTAAATTTTAAAAAAGAAAAATAGAAAATTAAAGAAACGACAAATCAGCCAACTGTAGAAATATTGGCTATAATGAAATTAAATGTGCTGTTTTATTTATCCGGATGTGCTAAATAGATTTGATTGGAAGAATTTTCCAGAGGATGTTTTTGCATGTAAAAAAATCCTGAAATTGCAGTCAAGACCAATAAAATGAAAACCACCAGAACAATTCTCTTTAACATCTCTCTCATATCGCTAAATTTTTAATGTCCTTAATTTCTAAAGTTGAGGTAGGGTAGCCCTTCTGCACTGCATTGATCATTGCTTTCCCGACTTCATGTAAAGTTAATGATTTTGAAGGTAATATATGTGGAAAAATCCAAATAAATGGTTTGAAGAACCATTTTACATTTTTCTGGCCTTCAACGGGTTTCATAAATCCCGGACGGAAATTGTATTCGCTTCTAAAACCAAGCTTTCTCAACGTGTTTTCGGTTTTTCCTTTTACTCTTGCCCACATCAGTTTTCCGCTTTCTGTTTTATCGGTACTTGCTCCGGAAACATAATTGAAAACGATATCCGGATTTTGGTTGAGAACTGCTTTGGCGAAATGCAATGTGGTGTCGTAAGTGATTCTGGTGTAATCTTCCTCATTCAATCCCACACTGCTGATTCCGGCGCAAAAGAAAACGGCATCGTAACCTTTAAGATTTTCATCTAGAAGATCAATTTGTAGAAAATCTGAAACGATATATTCTTTTAATTTGGCGTGCTTTTTTCCTGAAGGTTTTCTGCCGACACTTAAAATTTCTGAAACATTCGGATTTTCAAGACATTCTAATAAAACACCTTCACCTACCATCCCCGTTGCACCTGTGAGAATTACTTTGATTGAGTCCATTTCTTTATAGTTGTTAATCTTGTTGACGTTTAAGCTTTACCTTTTACTTTATGTGGTAGCAAAAATTATACATTTTTTTTATTTTTTAGAAAATATCAACGTTGTAATTGTGAATGATGTGTAGTTTTTTTTTAGACTTTTTTATACTTGAGTTTCACACAACAAAAATTCCCCTCCTTTGGAGGGGTGGCGAAAATTTCATAGAAATTTTTGACGGGGTGGTTTTATTATTACTTTCCATTTTCTTATAATAATTAAACTACCCCGTCTTTTTGCTTATGCAAAAATCCACCCCTTCAAAGAAGGGGAATTTTTAGTCCGGAAAATTCATAATTTATTTACAACGTAAAATTGACAATTCTCATTCCTAGCCCAGATCGCAGCATTTGTTTGAGCTCATTTTTTATTTTGGGGTTCGGCGCGGCAGCGAAGCTAGTCTTGGTCGGAAGA
>DKLU01000398.1:2097-8210 GCA_002455915.1 Chryseobacterium sp. UBA6632 | reverse complement strand
TTTTAAAGAAAATCTTTGCGATCTTTGCGTTTAAAAATAAATTCAAAATAATCAAATGAATTTACAGCATCATAAAAATATAATCACAGAAAACGGTTTTACGGTCATCAACAACATTTTTTCCGATGAAGAAATAGAAAAGATTAGTGAAATCATTCAAAATATAGATACTTCAAGAGAAACCTTCAGAAAATCCGAAGATCTGTTTGCAATCCGACAGTTTTTAAAGGAAATTCCGGAAATTAAAGATTTGGTTTTTAATGAAAATTTAAAGACAATCATTAAAGAAATTTTCGGTGACAAATATTTTGTGGTGAAAAGTATTTATTTCGATAAACCAGAAAAGTCGAATTGGTATGTGGCTTATCATCAGGATTTAACAATTTCAGTTGACAAAAAAGTAGAATTAGAAAATTTTGGTCCGTGGACGACCAAGCAAAATCAATTTGCCGTTCAGCCACCGTTGCCGGTATTAGAAAATATTTTTACAATCAGAATTCATTTGGATGAAACTGATGAAAATAATGGTGCCTTGAAAGTCGTACCGACTTCTCATGCCAAAGGTATTTACAGACCGGAAACCATCGACTGGACCGTAGAAACTGAAACCATCTGCAATGTAGAAAAAGGCGGAGTAATGATTATGAAACCTTTACTGCTTCACGGTTCCAACCGAACAATCAACGGAAAGAAAAGAAGAGTTATCCATATTGAATTTTCAGATAAAGAACTCCCAGAAGAATTGAATTGGTCGGAACGACTTTTATTCTAAGTTTCATACTAAGTGGGCACACCGTCACTTCGAGTAGATTTTGAAAAAATCGTATCGACAAGTTTGGGATGAAAAGACAAAATTTTTGCTTCGATTCACTAGTTCTCGATACAATTTTTCTCCGTTTTGCTCCGAAAAATCACTCTAACTGACGGAGATTGTGAAGTTGGGCGGTATCAAAACCTCCAGCCTCCCTCTTCCTGCTTCTAAACTTACTTGTACTTTTCAACTACTTTGCTTAAATACGCTTTATATTTTTCACTTATAGGAATTCTTTCATTTCCGATCGTGAGGTTATTTTTTCCGATGCTTTGAAGATGCTGAAGCGAAATAATATGTGAATTGTGAACACGAATAAAATTCTCAGATTCTATCTTTTCCATAATGGATTTCATGGTTTGATGAACAATCAGTTTTCGGGTTTCTGTGTAGATAATGATATAATCTTTTAGGGCATTAATTCGGGTAATTTCGCTTAAATTCAATTTTACATCTTCATTGTTGGATCTTACAAAAATGAAGGAATCTTTAAATAAAACCTGCGTACTTTTTTCCTGTAATATTTTAGAGTTATTTTGATGATTATAGCTTTTATAAACAGCTTTCAGAAATCTTTCAAAGGAAAAAGGTTTTAATAAATAATCCATCACGTCCATTTCAAAACCTTGTACGGCACAATCATCATAAGCGGTGGTAATAATGACATCGGGAAGCCTATTAAAGCTTTTCAAAAACTCTATTCCGGTGATGTTGGGAAGGTTGATATCCAGAAAAATAAGGTCGACATTTTCGGTTTGTAAAGTCTGGATCGTTTCCTGAATATCGTAGCAGTTTTTAACTAAATTCAGGAAAGGTATTCTTGAAATGTATTCTTCAATTACGTGATGTGCCAGTTCTTCATCGTCTACAATTATGCAATTCATTTTTAATTCAATTGAAGTTTTAAGTTAATTTTATACTCAGAGCCATTGTCATCGATATCCAGTTGATATTTGTCAGGATACAGAAGATTGAGTTTCATTTTGGTATTTTCTATTCCCATTTTGCTGTCGCTGGATTTTTCATGATTCTTCTTTTCATAAAAGTTTCGGATCTTAAAATCAAGCAATCCGTTTTCGAGATGTACTTTGATATCCAACGGGCCTTTTCTCAGATCAGCATATTTAAAAGCATTTTCAACAAAAGTTAAAAGCAGAAGAGGTTCAATTTCGTAAGATTCAAAATTGCCATTAAATTCTTCATTCAGATTATTGAATTTATTAAACCGAATCGACTGAATTTCAATATATTTTTTAATATTATTAATTTCATCATTCAGGTTATTTTTCTGCATATTTTTATTATTCAGAACATATCGCATAATGTCTGATAAAATTAAAATCACCCTAGGCGTATCTTTAGACTGAATAATTGATAATGAATAAATACTGTTCAGTGCATTAAAAAAGAAATGCGGATTAATCTGTTCCCGAAGAATTTTCAATTCACTCGATTGTCTTTCAAATTCCAGGGCTTTTATTTTTTTTCCGTTTTCCATCCATTTATCGACAAAGAAAAGCAGAATGCTGAATATCATGGAAAAAATTCCTATTCTGAAGAAAATATCATACAGGTTAACATCATGATGAAAAGGTCTCATCATTCTTCCGTTCGCATGAAAATCTTTTGGTGGAAATGGCGGATGTTTGGGAAATGGTGGCATGAATATGATCATTAACGACACATAAATGACCACAAAAGAAATGGTAATAATCAGAATTTTCTTTGGTGTCTGTTTAATGAGAAACGGTAAAGCGATATAATAATTGATATAAAAAAGAATAATGGAAACGAGATGAATTTTCAGATTCATGAGCAGAAGAAAATTTCCAAAAACGGAATAATCCATTATTAATTTAAAGAAAATAAGAATGCTCCAGATAATCCAGTGATAAATGTAGGTGGTTTGTATTTGTTTTAAAAATGCGGTCATAAAAAATAATTTGTTGTTTGTGAGCACAAAATTCCTTCAATAATCATTGAAGGAATTTCTAGGGAATTAAAGCAATTAATATTCGATTTTCATAGAATCCAGTTCATGTACAGAAATTCTGGGTAAAGAATATCGATGTATTTTACTCACAACAAGATCTGCAGTCTTTTGTGCGTCTGTTTCGTTTTTAAAAGTTTTCTCTCCTTGTATGGCAGGAATAAATGGCTGGTTGATGAGAATTTTATGCTTTTTAAGAATTTGATAACCGTATCCTGAATTTTGCTTGATGATCTTCACTTCAAGATTTCCGGTTTTCTTTCCGCAACTCACCAAAAATATTCCTGAGACAAAAAGTGTTTTTAAAAATGTTTTAGTCATAGCTGTTTTCACTTTCATTTGGATGGAAAACCCAGATGTCATCAAAATAAGATGAACCACTGTTTCCGGTAAGAACGTATCCGTAGCTTCCTATTGAAAAGGCACAGGCGCTTTCTCTGGAAGAACCTTCGAAAGATGTTCTCTGCGTCCAGTCATTGGTAGAAGGATTATATTCCCAGGTAGTATTTCCCACGCCGCTAGTAGAACCTGTCGCCACATATCCTAATCCGTTTGCTGCAAAAGCAGCAGTTGAGGTACGGTTTTGAGAATCATCATCATTGCTGGTATCTACTTTTCTTGTCCATGTTTCAGAACTAGGATCGAATGCCCAGAAATCTGAAACAAGGCTTCCGTTATTACTTCCAAATCCTACGTAAGCGATATTATTGATCACGAAAGCGGCTCCGTCTCTTCTTTTAGAACCTCCTAAACTTGTGATGGAGCTCCATGATGAGGTTGATTCATTATATTTATAGAAATCTTTCAACTCGCTTCCGTCGTAGCCTGTTCCTACATAGCCGTTATTTTCAACTCCGAATGCTAAAGCGGCATATCTTTCTGTTCCTGGAAAATCGGCAATCTGGTTCCAGGTGTTGGATGTCGGATCATATTTGTAGAAGTCTTTAAGCTTATTCAATCCATCATATCCGGTTCCCACATAGCCGTAAGCATTGGTGGCAAAACCTACCGCAGAGCTTCTTTTAGAACCCGGAAAATCTGCTTTTTGAGTCCATGAATTAGCATTGGGATCGTAGCTCCATAAGTCGTTGTAATAATATTCTCCGTCATATCCTCCGGTGATGTATCCTTTTCCGTTTACCACAAATGCAGAGGCATTGGAACGAGGTTTACCGTCCAGATCCGAAACTCTTACCCAGTTTCCCATTAATTCATTGTCATCGTCGTCATTTCGACAGCTTACAGCTAAAAATGTTCCTACAAGAGTAAGGGCTAAGATTGAAAGTTTACCATTCATTATTCATTCTTTTTTGTGCAAATGAATTTCATTCTGTGATCTTGTGAAAATTTTTTAGACGAATACGTGTTTTTTGTAGGCGAATGCCTTTATTTTTATGACGGATGAGGGATCGTTTTGAAAATTATCATTTATCTAAGCAAATCTTGCTATGGTCTACAACTATGGATAAAAGGGAGAATAAATTTTATCTCAATAGCATCTTCATTATATGTTTGCGGAAAAAAGATGTATAAATACCTTTTATTATGTATTTCAATGATGTTTTTATTTTCCTGTGAAGATGAAACCAATACGTATGAAGTGGGAAGCACGTGGATGGATGCGCAGTCAAAAATTGTAATGATCGATACGCTGACTATGAAAATGTCTACCATTATGATGGATTCTGTAGTGACTTCCGGAAAAAATGTAATGATGATAGGAAATATAAAAGATCAGACTTTTGGGAAGGTAAATTCGTCTTCACTTTTTGAACTTACACCAGAAGCTTATGCCTTGAATTCTCCTACCAGCGCGGTTTTCGATTCAATTGTGATGTATCTTACCAATACAGATTTTTATTATGGAGATACACTGAAAACATATAAACTGGAGGTTCATCCTTTGACCGACAGAATCAGGTTGAATGGTGGTTATCTTTATAATAAAAGTAATTTTAATTATGCATCAAACTCCATCGGAAGTGCAGAGTTTTATCCAAGACCGAATACAGACAGCAGTTTTGTTAAGGTGAAATTAGATCAATCTTACGGACAAACACTTTTCAATACATTAAAAAACAGCGACGTCACCACTCAGGAATATTTCCTGAATTTTTATAAAGGTCTGGCGCTCGTTCCTTCATCTGACAATAATGCAATGCTGAGATTCGGAATTAATTCGTCTTATCAGGTTCAAATTAATAAAAGCACCAAAGAAAAAGTGTCGAATATCGTGAGAATGTATTATCACACCACGTCGCAAAACGGAACTGAATTAGTGAAATATACTTTAGACCTCAACCCGAGTTCAACGTATCAATATAATAAAATTCAGAGTGATTTTACAGGTTCTGATCTGGCGGGGCTGACTCCTAAAAACCCTATACTTTCAACAAATTTAGATAACAAAGCTTATATGATGGCGGGAATAGGAGTGTACACCAAAGTGGAAATTCCGTATCTGAAAAATATTAAAAATTTATACGATAACTATAAAATCATAGATGCAACGCTTACCGTGAGCCCTGTGGCGGGGTATTATTCTAATCAGTTTTATAATCCGAGCCCCTTGTATTATTATATGGGTGATAAGGCAAATCATGTGGTAAGCACTTATACATCAGATGGAAGTACAGAAATTACCGCAAGTTTATCTAATAGCAGCGAGTTCCAGAATGAGCATGCGTACAGCTTTTCTATGTCGAGTTATTTCAATACTATTTTAACGGAAACAGCCAATTCAAATTATAATACATTGATTTACCCTTCTTCCTACAGCGATGTTCTTTCAGGAAAAGTGGTGATTGGAGATTCAAAAAACAAAACAAATCCGGCAAAACTTAAGGTTTACATTTTAGGATATTAATGCAGAAAAAATTTATGAACAGAAAAAATAAAATTGTAATCGGGTTATTGTTTTCAGGAGTTTTTACTTCCGGATTGTATGCTCAAAACTCTTCGCCTTATTCCTATTTCGGAGTAGGAATGTTTAATAATGTTGATGATGCCAGAAATATCTCCTTGGGAAATACAGGAATCGCGTTGGAAGCTCCGGATTATATCAATTCTAAAAATGCGGCATCCATGACGGCTATTTCTTCAAAAAATGTAGTTTTCAATATCAGTGGAATAGGAAAGTACAATACGATTTCGAGCAATTTAGGAAAAGACAACAGATTCAATGCTAATTTTACAAATTTCAGTGCGGCGTTGAGGGTTTCAAAAAAGTTATTTGTCGGGATGAATATACAGCCGTCTACTTCGTCAGACTATAAGATTTCGTCTACCATTCCGATCGAAGGCACCGCGACT
>DKLU01000398.1:0-1951 GCA_002455915.1 Chryseobacterium sp. UBA6632 | reverse complement strand
CCCGTAACATACGAAGGCAGCGGCGGACTGTCGAACTGGGGCGTAAGTTTAGCCTATAAAATTAATGATAACTGGAGTTTTGGCGGAAAAGTGAAAAACAATTTCGGAAAAATTATCCGTAAAGAGACCATTACTACAAATTCTGAAGTAGAAATCAGCAGAAATATAAGATATACAGGTTTTAGTTATAATTTGGGAACACAGTTTAAGAAAGATTTCAGCGATAATTTTCAACTGACGTTAGGAGGAATTGTGAATTTTGGAAGCAAGTTGGTTTCAAAAAGAGATGTTTCTTACACCGAAAATCAGGATTATACGAATAGTATTACCACCAATCTTTCGTCAAAAGATTCTGCTTTGCCAATTGAGATGGGGTTCGGATTTGGAATTTTAGCGAAAGAAAGATACCGTCTTACCTTCGATTTTACCCAAAGCAATTGGGATAAAGTAAAAAATACCGAGACTTCAGAACAATATTACAGACAGAAAACTTACGGTTTAGGAGTTGAAATTCTTCCTGAAAGAAGACGTACAGAAAAGCTTTCTGAAACGTTTATTTATCGTTTCGGATTAAATTATGATACCGGATATTACAAGACCAATAAAGTTGAAATCGATAAACTGGAAGCCACTGTTGGGGTCGGAATTCCATTGAATAAAGTAGTTCTGAATGTCGGTTACGGTTATGGAATTCATGGTGTTCAGAAAAATGTGGCCATCCGAGAAAATTATCACATGTTGAATATCAGTATGAATATTCAGGATACTTGGTTTAAAAAACGTTATCTGGATTAAAAAGTGCTTATTTTTAAAACAACAATACCCGGTGATGTCATTTACAATGCAGAAGAAAATGTTGAATGCTAAATGATGTTGCCACCCAAATCCCTTGCGAGTTTCGTGAGGGGTTTTTTGTAAAAGATTATAATTTTTATTAATTATGGAAAATAAAAATCTAATTTTTTAAAACTTCATGTTTTAGGTGTACATCTAAATTAATGAACATTAATTTTCGGTTTTGGAGCGAAGTAATCTATACCACTATTTAATTCCACAAATTTTTGAATAATATCAAAATCTTTTATAGCTGAATAAATTTCAGAATTAGAGAAACAATATTGATATAGATTGTAATTCCTTAACTGCTTTGGATTTAAAAATTGAATACTATTATCTAAATTTTTTTATTTGAGAAATATCCTTCATCCCAAATAGTTAAAATTAGATTTTTGCTTATGGGAAATATTATTTCAACACCCTTTTCTCCAAAACCTTCAAAAAAAGGTTTTTGACCTGTGATATGAGGTTTTAAGAGGATTGGATTATCAGATAATAATACATTATCTTTAGTATAATATATAATCCATATTTTCTTTATTAATTGTTCTTGAATTGCATATCTCCATTCATTATCCAAAATAAAATTTGAATGTAATGCTGAAGATAATTTTTCATCAAATTCTAATTTTATATCTGAAGCCCGTTTGAGATCAGGATTAATTATTGGTAAAAAAGATGTAATTATATCATATCTTTTATTATAAATATCTTTAGACAAATTCCACAGCTTTTTAATGAAATTTGGATGTCTAATATGTTGTATAGCAATTAACTCTGCAAAATGATCTTTGTCGACCTCATTTAAAACATTTTCGTAAATGTCTCTCTTATCCCAACTTTCACATAATTTGATTATTTTTTTTAGTATTTTATTTAAAATCGGCTCGAAGTTATCTGCAAATACTTCCGTTTCTACAAACTTATTTTTACCTTTAAATTCTTCCAGTAAAAATCTATCCTCTATATCATACAATCTCTTTTTACCAGCAACGTTCGATATGGACTGAGTAAAAACTTTACCATTATTATTTTTTCTGTAAACAAAAACACTTTTACCATCTATTGTGAAGTTTTTTAAATAACATTCTGGAATGTAGTGTTGATAGATATG
>DKLU01000255.1:16648-17166 GCA_002455915.1 Chryseobacterium sp. UBA6632 | reverse complement strand
TGATAAAAATCAGTATCTTAAAGGTCCGGAATTTGCTACTTCCATTGGATTATTGATGGAAAGTTTAAAAATTCGTGACAAAAAGCAGAACGCTTTGGCGGAAGAAGAAACTGTTTCCGAAAAACCAAAGCAGGAGGCTACAAAAGCACCTGTTGAAACTGTACAGCCTGCAGTTCAGCAAATTGCACCTATTCAGGAACAGGAAGTTGTTCCTCAACCACAGGAAAGCAAGAGGGCGGCAAAGTTGACATTTGGCCAGTCGCTTATGGAGAAAGTTAAAAAATTCTTTGAAGAAGTAGAGTAAAAAATATAAATGATGAGTGGTAATCGATAAAATGTCTTGTTATCAATTATCATGAAATCGATTATCAATTATTAAAAAAACAGTTATGGAAAATATAGGTACACAAGGATTTTCATTTGATTTGCCAAAGGGAAATTCATCGATCATCAAAGTTATCGGTGTTGGGGGCGGTGGAAACAACGCACTGAAACACATGTACGAAAAAGGGATTCAA
>DKLU01000255.1:0-16509 GCA_002455915.1 Chryseobacterium sp. UBA6632 | reverse complement strand
GGGGTAGATTTCGTGATTTGTAATACAGACGCTCAAACTCTAGATAATAACCCGGTTGCCAACAAAGTACAGTTGGGAACTACCATCACAGAAGGTCTTGGTGCAGGTGCCGATCCGGAAGTAGGTGAAAAATCTGCTATCGAAAGCATCGAAGACATCAAAGCGGCAATGGGACAGAATACCAAAATGGTATTCATCACTGCCGGAATGGGTGGTGGTACAGGTACCGGTGCTGCTCCTGTAATCGCTAAGGTGGCAAAAGACATGGGAATCCTTACCGTGGGTATTGTTACCGTTCCTTTTAGTTTTGAAGGTAAAAGAAGATTGGAACAGGCGGAAAACGGTCTTGATAAATTAAGAAACAATGTTGATTCACTTATTGTAATCAATAATGATAAACTTAGACAACAATTCGGAAATTTAGGATTCAAACAGGGATTCTCAAAAGCCGATGAAGTACTAACGAACGCTGCTAAAGGAATGGCAGAAGTTATTACAGGTTACTTTGATGTCAATATTGACTTTAGAGATGCTAAATCTGTGCTTCAGAATTCCGGTACAGCATTGATGTCTACAGGTATTGCTTCCGGCGAAAATAAAGCGGAAGAAGCGGTAAGAAAGGCATTAGATTCACCTCTATTGAATGACAACAAAATTACGGGCGCGAAAAATGTTCTATTGTTGATCAGAAGTGGTGCTGAAGAAGTAACCATGGATGAAATCGGTATCATTATGGATCACATCCAAAAAGAAGCAGGAAACACGGCGGATATTATTTTCGGGGTGGGTGCTGATGAAGAATTAGGAGATTCTGTAAGCGTTCTTGTCATTGCAACAGGTTTTTCTAATGACAATAAAAAGTTTGCTGGGCCGACAGAGAAAATCAAAATTAGCTTAAATGACAGTTTTGACACTCCAAAAACTTCGCCTTTTAAAACAAGAGAAGAAAGAGCGGCAGATCCAGTGCATGATTTCGGGGGAAAAAATCTTTTCAGATTAGATGACGAAGAGGATGCTTATTTCAACACATCATCTTCGGAAAAAAAGATGACCATTGAGCAGGAAGAAGTGAGAAAAGAAATTAAATTCTTTGATTCTGAAACGAATACTGCAGATGCACCTTCTCAGGAATGGAGAAATGAAGAGGCCGAAGATAGATCATACAGTCTTTTCACTTCGGAAGATGATATGGATGATCCCAATGATCTTGAAATTGAATCTTTTAAGTTTGATTTTGATAATAAAAAAGAAGAGCCACAATCGAATTCATTCAAAAATTCTTATTCTGAAGAAAAACCAGTGGAATTCAGCTTTTTTGTAAATGAACCTACAAGAAATGAGCCTAAATCTGACTTCGGTCAGCCAAAAGCAGAATTTGCGACAGCTGGCGAGGTAAATCAATTAACCGAAGAACCTCTTCAAAAAGTTGAACATTTCTTTCAGCATTTGAAAGAAGAGCCTGTAGCAGAAACAAAACCTGAAACAGAAACTCAGAAAACGGAAGAAGAATTCACCTTTGTGAATAAAACAGTAGATCAGGAAAGAGTGATCGAAAGAAGAAATAAATTAAAAGAATTCAACTCTCGTTATCAGAATTTTGACAGCACAAGTGAATTCGAATCTGTTCCGGCCTTCAAGAGAAAAAATATTTCTATTGATGGCAACAATGCATCCGACCAGAATATCAACACGTACCTGTCTGATAACAATGGAAATATGCAGATCAGAGAGAATAGATTTTTAAATAAAGACGTTGATTAATATCAATATAACAATGTAAAAATGTACCAATGTAACAATATCTGTGTCATGCTGAGCTTTTCGAAGCATCTCGATTGATAAACTGTTACATTGATACATTGTTAAATTTAAAAACCATGAGTTTAGAAAATACAATAAACGAAGCTATAAAAACAGCAATGAGAGCCAAAGACAGAGTGGCTTTAGACTCTCTTCGTGCTGTAAAATCTCAAATATTATTGCTGCAAACTGAAGCCAGAGGTGCAGAAGTAACAGCAGAACAGGAAATTGCTATTCTTCAGAGAATGGTAAAACAACGTAAAGATTCTTACGATCAGTTTACCGCGCAAGGAAGAAATGACCTTGCAGAAGTAGAAGAAGCTCAGATGAAAGTTATTGAGCAATATTTGCCAAAACAGCTTTCTGCGGAAGAGCTGGAAGCAGAAATTAAAAATATTATCGCTGAAACTGGCGCTGAATCTGCTAAAGATTTAGGAAAAGTAATGGGAGCAGCATCAAAAGCATTAGCCGGAAAATCTGACGGAAAAAGTATTTCTGAGATGGCGAAAAAGCTGCTTTCTTAATTTTTTGTTGATGGTTGGCAGTTCATAGTTGATAGACCTTCTATTCTATCAACTAACAATCAAAAACCATCAACCCTTAAAAAAGGATATTCAACCTTTGCATATCGATTTGATTAAAGAAGCCCTGAACATTATGTTTAGGGCTTCTTGTATTGTGCGAATTCAAAATCGTTTCTTATTGCTCATCTTAACCATTTTATAGAGTAAAACGACGGGTAAAGACAACTTTGAATAAAACCGGAAGCACAATTCTTCCATTAAAAGTGAGGGAAATTACATTGATTCATTTTTTTTCATGGTTCTTCGTTTTCAGAATCATTTCAAATTTAGTAAAAAAAACTTTTTATTCATAATTTTAATTCACAATTTTTAGAATATTTATATATAATTAATAATCAGTTCATTTTCTTTACAAAAAGCTTTGATAGTTTTTATGTATTGAAGAAACGTAATTAATTGCTTAAATTTGCATAGATCAAAAAAACAAAAATATGTATCCACAAGATTTAGTACTGCCTATGAAGGCTGAACTTACAGATAAAGGTTTCGAAGACTTGACAACACCAACTCAGGTAGAAGAAGCATTAAAACAATCGGGAACTACTCTTCTAGTGATCAACTCTGTATGCGGATGTGCTGCAGGAGCTGCAAGACCGGGAGTTGTATATTCTTTAACAGGAGATAAAAAACCTGATCATTTAACGACTGTTTTTGCTGGTTTCGATACTGAAGCTGTTGTAGAGGCTAGAAAACATTTAGCACCATTCCCTCCAAGCTCACCATGTGTGGCTCTTTTCAAAGACGGAGAATTGGTTCACATGCTTGAAAGACATCACATCGAAGGTAACCCTGCAGGAGCAATTGCTGCAAACCTTCAGGCTGCTTATGACGAGTATTGCTAAGAACAAAATAATTTCAGATACAGAACCGTTACAATTATTGTAGCGGTTTTTTTATTTAACGAATAAAATATTCTCCAAAAAGGCAAATATTATTATATTTGGGAATGGCAACGAAGGCACTTTTCAATACTGTGGTCAACTGGTTTATCCGACAAAGGATAGATCAGATACAGAATTTTATGGATCATCCCATTGAAACACAGAAAGGCATTTTATTTTCACAACTGTTTCATGCTGAAGATACTGAGTATGGCAGAAAGTATGGTTTCAACACCATTTCCAGCTATCAGGATTTTAAAAATAAAGTTCCTGTTGTGACGTACGAAGATTTTGAACCTTATATTGAAAAGGCAAGACAGGGGCAAAAGGATGTCACTTGGCCGGGATACATCAAACATTTTGCAAAGTCTTCCGGAACAACCAATGCGAAGAGCAAATTCATCCCAATTTCTGCTGAAAGTTTGGAATATTGCCACATGAAAGCAGGAAAAGACATGGTTTCCATTTACGCCAATAATCATCCGGAAAATCAATTATTCAATTATAAAAATTTACGTTTAGGCGGAAGTTCTGAACTGTATGCAGATTTTAACACCAAATTTGGAGATCTTTCGGCTATTTTGATTGATAATCTTCCTTTTTGGGTAGAAATTACCACCACGCCAAGTAAAAAGGTTTCTTTGATGGGCGAATGGGAAAGTAAACTAAATGCCATTACTTCTGAAGTGAAAAATGAAGATGTGGGAAGTATTTTAGGAGTTCCGAGCTGGATGATGGTTTTGCTTCAGAGGGTTTTAAAAGAGACTGATGTTGAAAGTGTTTCAGAATTGTGGCCGAACCTTGAAGTTTTTTTTCATGGTGGGATAAGTTTTAAACCTTACAAAGAGCAATTCAAGCAAATTATCGGGAAAAACATTAATTACTACGAAATTTATAATGCTTCTGAAGGCTTTTTCGGAATTCAGGACAGACCGAATAGTGATGAAATGCTTTTGATGCTTGATTATGGTATTTTTTACGAGTTTATTCCGATGGATCAGTTCCACTATTCAAATCCGAAAGTAGTGAGCTTAGAAGACGTGGAAGTGGGTAAAAATTATGCGATGGTCATTACTACCAATGGTGGATTGTGGAGATATTTAATTGGAGACACAGTTATTTTTACTTCGGTAAATCCTTTTAGAATAAAAATTACAGGAAGAACGAAACATTACATCAATGCATTTGGGGAAGAATTAATGATTACCAATGTAGAATCTGCCCTTTCTAAAGCGTGTAATGAAACAGAAGCCTCAGTTACCGATTTCACCGGAGCCCCTGTGTTTATGAAAGAAAATGAAGGCGGCGCCCACGAATGGATTTTTGAATTCTGCAAAAAACCAAATGATATTGAAAGCTTTATTGATATTTTTGATCAGCATTTAAAATCAATCAATTCTGATTACGAAGCGAAGCGTTATAATAATATGACCTTAAAACGTCCAATTGTGCACATTGCAAAGCCTAATTTGTTTTATTCATGGTTAGAATCGAAAGGCAAGCTTGGAGGGCAAAATAAGGTTCCCAGACTAAGCAACGACAGAGAATATATAGAACCTTTATTGGATCTTAATTATAAATAACAAAACCGCAGTTTTCGCTGCGGTTTCATTTTTCTATTTGCTTAAATCTTCTTTTAATTTTTTAGCAGCATCTTCAACTTTGGAAGCACCTTTTTTCGCTGCTTCTTTAGCATCCTTTCCTACTTTATCGGCTTCAGATTTAATATCCTGTCCGGCTTTGTGAAGATCTTGTTTGGTCTTGTCTGCCGTAGCATCGATCTTATCTTTCGCTTTCTGAGCGGCATCATCGATCTTGTTTCCGGCTTCGTCTACTTTGTTTTTTACATTTTCTTTAGCGGCATCAATCTTAGCTGTATCCACAAGGTCTGTATTGCTGGTTTCGGTAGTCGTGGTAGTCGTTACAGATCCGTCGGGATTTTCTACACTTTCCGTTTTAGTCACAGATTTTTTACAAGATACTACTGCAAGCGAAATAATAACCGCTGCCAAAATTTGTTTTTTCATACTTTTTATATTTTTAAAATGTTCTTTTTAATTTGTAGTTTCCGTATTCGGCGAAGTTTCAGCAGCTTTTTGCTTTTTCTTTTCCTCATCTGCCTTCTTTTTCTCTTCGTCTGATTTTTTCTTGTTTTCTTTTTCCAATTCAGCCTGAATTCGCTTTTCCTCAGCCTGAGTTTTTAAAGCTAATTTAATGGAGTCTTGATACTTTTGTGAAGACATCCTGATCTGTCTCACAATATCTACAGAAGTCGCTCCATTAGAAAAAGAATCTTTCGCAATCGTATCATACGAAGCCTTTACACTGTCTAAAGGGTAAAGATCAGCAGGTTCTTTCTTTGAACATGCCGCCAAAAATAAAGACAAAGCCAATACTCCGAATAGGAAATTTTTCATGGAACTAATTTAATAGAAATTCTGCAATTACCGGATAGTGATCTGATAATTTCACAGAATGATCTACTTTATAGCTTATAGGGACAATAGAACTTGAAGTAAAAATATAATCTATACGCAAAGGAAATTTGTATTCATGAAAACTGGTTGAGATCCCGTTACCCGCTTTTACAAAAGCATCTTCGAGGTTTTTACCTAAATTATAATATTCATAAGAATTGGGAACCGAGTTGAAATCTCCCGCTAAAATTACCGGATATGGCGAACTATCGACTGCCCTTCTTATTTTTTTGATTTGATCTTCGTGGGCTTTAAATGTGGGAATTAAGTGAGAAAAAATTAAGCCTAATTTGTTGGTTTCATTCGAAACTCCGTTGAATTCAAGCATCGATTTGTTTAATCTGAAAGGCTCTAAATAAACATTTACCACCCGAATGATCTTTCCGTTGATATCAATATCAGCATAAAAAGAATTTCCTCTGGATCTGTCGTTAATGAGCTCTGCCTGCCTTAGAATTTTATGTTTTGTTTTGAGAATTACCGTAGGATATTTTACCAGATTTTCTTTAATAGCTGTATTTGTATCTTTTTCCTGAACTAAAATAATATCCGCGTTTTGGTCTGTTATATATTTCTTTACGGTTTGCCAGCCTCCTACACTACCGTATTTTACATTGAATGTTAAAACTTTAATATCATTCTTGGTTTTATTCGTATCTGTGGTTTGAGGAGAAAAATTAATCCATCTTCGAATCGGATTGTAAAATATAAAAGTTGTTAAAACAAAAAATAAAGCAAATTTTTTCCGTCGTATAATCCAAACTAAAGTTAAAAACACATGTATTAATATAAGATATGGAAAACTAAGGGAAAGAAGATTAAGATTTCCAAAGTAGTTGGGTGGTATCCAAGCGTTTGCAAAATTGCACAACAGTAAAAAGATAACGGCAAAGTGAAAAAAAAGTACAATCCGGCTCGGCTTCATAAAACAAACTTTACTAACTCCGAACAATTTTTAGCAAAAACCCTACCAATAAGGTAGATTTAACGAATTTTATGATTTTTATTTTTCCAACGAAAAAGTGGAAATAACCGGAAAGTGGTCTGACAGGCGCACTGAGCGATCTACCTGATAATTAATTGGTTTTATAGATGGCGATGTAAAAATATAATCGATTCTTAAAGGGAACTTATAGTCATGAAAACTGGTAGCGCTACCACGCCCGACTTCCACAAAAGCATCTTTTAATCCTTCCGATAAATGATAATATTCATAAGAATTAGGAACCGAGTTGAAATCTCCCGCTACAAAAACAGGATATGGCGATTCGCCAATCGCTTTTCTGATGATTTCTACCTGCTCCTGATGCAATTTAAAGGTAGGAATCAATCTTTTCACGACATTTTTGATTTTCTGTTTGTCTTCATCGCTATTACCATCAAGCTTTACCATTTTCTTTTCAAACTTAAATGGTTGCAAATAAAGATTGATAAAACGATAGGTTTTTCCTTTAATTTCAATGTCATTTTGATCGGCATAGGCATTGAAATAGTTATAATCACCTTTTATTAAAGCTGTTTGCTTAATAATTTTATGCTTTGTAAAAAGAGCAACAACTTGTATTTTATTTGAATCGGATCTTTTAAGATTTTTAAAATTAAAATTCACCCCATCTTCTTGTAATAATACAACATCAGCATTTTGAGCATTAATATAATTTTCAACTTGCTTAATTCCAAACTCACCTCCTTTCACATTAAAAGAAACAATCTTTAAATCCGCTGCGTTTTTACTCTCAGCAGAATAATTAATCCATCTTTTTATGGGATTAAGGAAGGCTAAACTGCAAAACAGAAAAACAAATGCTCTTTTTTTCCAGGAAAAGATCCAGAAAAAAATTAAGAGAAAATATGTGATAATTAAAACCGGAAAACCTAATGAAAGTAAATTGAACCAGGGAAATACTTTGGGTGGAACATAGGCATTCAGCAATGTACAAAGCAATAGGAATAGTATTCCTAAGTGCAGCACCAAAAATATTAATCGAACAATTTTCACTGTGTTTTTTAATTAAATCGATATAAATGTTTTCTCCAACTCCATGCTAAGATAAAACCGACCAAAGCCCCTCCTACGTGAGCCAGATGGGCAATACCCCCCACATTTCCTGAAACCCCTAAATAAACAGAAATAACAATAAGTATAGGCATTAAATACTTTACCTTCATCGGAACAGGGATAAACATCATCGCAATTTTAGCATCTGGATACAATGTCGCAAAAGCTGCTACAACACCGAAAATTGCTCCTGAAGCTCCAACCATTGGGGTTGCAACAATATTTTTCAAATTTTCCACCAATTCCTGCTGCTTTAAAATAGCTTCCGATGATCCGGAAAAGTTGACCTGAGCTCCAGCTAAATAAGCATTTGTATTAAATCCTAATTCATTTAAACTAGAGGTAATTTGCTGAACCTCAACAAAATTCCAAAGATTAAATAATGCAAAAGCACCTAAACCACTTAAAAAATACAAAATAAGATACCTTTTTTCACCAAGTGCATTTTCTAGAATAGGTCCAAAACTAAATAAAGTCAGCATATTAAATAAAATATGCATAATACTTCCATGCATAAACATATGCGTAATCACCTGCCATGATTTAAAATAAGGCGAAAACGGATAAAACCCTGCCAAAGATTCTATAAGTTGATCTTTAAAGATAAAATTAGCTACAACAAATACGACAGCATTGATGATGATAATATTTCTTGTAATCGGCGGTATATTGTTAAACATTTACTTAAAATTTATTTTTAAAATCATTGAAAGGAACTTCATAGAAGCATCTTTTTCCTGTTGGTAAAAATTCCGGGTAGCCTAGCGCGGTGAAGTCTTTAATTAACTGCTCGGCATCAGCTTTATAAATAAAATCAAATCTGGATTTAGAATTCATCTTACCCCACTGATTTTGATAGTGTTGCATAAATTCCTCCTCCGTTTTATATTCTAAAATTTCAAACAAATTTTCCAAGAATTTAATCACCTGTGTTTCTTTCATTCCTTCCGGAACTGCATCTATTCTCAATACATTTCCATGAGCCGTTGTGGTTTCAAATCCCAGGCCAGGAAGATATTTTTTGAAAGATTTATACTTTACATGTTCAATTTCATTCATGTGGTACTCCAAAGAAAATAACAATGAATGACTATGATTGTTCGTTTTTTTCGTGCTTTTGCTATTTTCAGCAACCACCAGCCTGTGCATTCTTCCCAAGTCGAGCATCAATGTACGATCTCCTTGGTTAAAAAGCCAGTAACCATTCGGGAGTCTCATTAGATCTTCATCAAAATCCTCTTCTTCAAACAAATTGATCTTAGACGGTTCTGCCGTAATGTTGATATTTTGATGATACATCTCCGTAAGATTCTGAATTTCAGCCTGCGCCACTTCTCTTTCTTCCAAAAACGGATTGTAATCTTTATCTACAATAATTTCAGGCATTTTAAGCATTCCGCCACTGCCATTACTTTTGCTCGGCGAAGAGTTCATCATGCTGTCTAGTTCAGGATCTCTTTCAAAATCAAGACTTGGCGCCACATTATAAATTCCCAATGATCTTTTTATGGTTGAACGAAGCAAGGCGAAAATAAGATGCTCATCTTCAAACTTAACCTCTGTTTTTTGCGGATGAATATTAACATCAATTTTCTCAGGATCAAGGTTTAAAAACAAGAAAAAAGAAGGTACATATCCTGGTAAAAGAAGTCCTTCAAATGCTTCCTGAACCGCTTTATTGAAGTACGGACTTTTAAAATATCTTCCGTTGACGAAAAGAAACTGTTCGCCTCGTGTTTTCTTTGCCCCTTCCGGTTTGGCAACAAAGCCGTGAAGTTTGCACCAGATAATGTCTTCTTTAATAGGAATCAACAACGGCTGCAGCTTTCTTCCGAAAATGTCTACAATACGTTGCATCTGGCTCCCTTTTCTTAGTCTGAAAACCGCTTCATCATCATGAAAAAGTGAAAATTCAAGATTTTCATGGGCTAACGCAACACGCTGAAATTCATCAATCACATGTCTGAATTCAACATTATTATTTTTAAGGAATTTTCTTCTTGCCGGAACGTTGTAAAACAGGTTTTTAACCAAAAAATTACAACCGTCTGCCGTTTGCACAGGATCCTGAAACTGGAAAACTCCACCTTCAATATAAATATTGGTTCCTACTTCTGCATTTTTCTGCTTGGTCTTCAATTCAACCTGAGAAACTGCCGCTATAGAAGCCAGTGCTTCGCCACGGAAACCTTTTGTAGCGATCTTAAAAATATCTTCAGTACCCCGAATCTTAGATGTCGCATGTCTTTCGAATGCCATTCTCGCATCGGTTTCAGACATTCCTTTTCCGTCGTCTACTACCTGAATCAGATTTTTTCCGGCATCGCGGATAATCAGTTCTATTTTGGTAGCCTCTGCATCTATCGAATTTTCCAAAAGTTCTTTCACAATGGATGCAGGCCTCTGCACCACCTCTCCTGCCGCTATTTGGTTGGCTACATGATCCGGTAAAAGCTGAATAATATCTGACATAAATTGGTTAATCAACTTACAAAAATAGTCATTCGAAATAAGAATAAAAATAATAAAACCGTGAATTAAAATTTAATTATTAACATTTTCACCCCTTTTTCCACATTGCTCCTGGATTTGCTTTATATTATCAATTAAAAATAACACCCCTTTTCCGTTACAGATCAGGGGTGTTTCACAGCTAGTTTACACAAAATTAATACTGATATTTATATCTCTTATTTAACATTGTCTGTTCTAAAAATGTATTTCGTTGAATTCATTCATGGTTATTATTCCATTACTCTTCAAATACAAGTTTTCTCTTTTTCTCACGTTTTTCTTTAATTTCAGGAATTCCGTGGATCTTATCATACAGATAAGCCAATAGGTTTGGTTTTTTATAGATTTTACTGTATCTGTATTGTGTATTGAAATGTCTGATATGAATTTTATAAGCATCATATCCGATAACCACCAATAGACACAAACTGATTACATAAAACACTCGGAACTCAAGATAATAATACGTTAACCCCGAGAAAACCGCTCCCAAAACATAGGCAAACATGATACTTGAAAGCAATTTTGCTCTTGCCACCAATTCACCATTCTTTCTGAATTTTTTCTGGGTAAACATGGAAACCAAAATCCCCAAATCGGTCGTTGTACCCGTAAGGTGGGTTGTTTTTACCGAGAAATTGGAAATACTTGCCGTTAAACCATTCTGCAAACCGGTTGCAAATAACATTAACGATACCAAATATTCTGTTTCTTCCAGAGTTTTCTGATAATAAAACTGTCCGTAAATTCCGACAAACAATAAACAGATAATCTCTAAGATCAACGGCATTGCATGGGCGAAATATTTACTTCTTTTATTGAAATTAATGACAATAAAATTCGATACAAAACCTCCGAAGAAGAAAAGGAAAATCCATAATCCTACAACCCCAACCTGCGCCCAGTTGCCTTTGCTGATTTCCGCTGCTAAAATGGCGTAATGCCCCGTTACGTTTGAGGTAAAAGAGAGAAATATCAATAGAGATGCTATATTTATAGTACCCGCCGTGAAGGCAGTCAGCGTTCCCAACCTGATGTTGTCTCCCAAAGTCCTGCTGTTACTATAATTCCTTAACATTTTTTAAATTTTAAAATAATTGATAATATTTTAAGCCTCTACAAAGATCTCTGCCAATCTTCCTTTTTCAGGAAGTCTTTGTGGCATCTCAACAGTAATTTCGTGAGATTCTAATTCTTTGCACTTTTTGATATAAGGAACTATATCAAACTTCCCATTTCCTTTACTTTTAATTGATGGAGAGTAATATGCCTCCTCAATATTTTCTGCTTTCACAAAATTGTTGAATGTTCTCTGAAAGCTTCCCGTGAAAATATCGCACACGATCCTATTGATCAAATGTGGATATTTGTTCTTTATAATTCCGTAAGCATCGCTGAATTCTCTGGATTTGATCTTACTGAAAATCGTACTTTTTGTCTTGAACAGAAGATCTCTGATAGAATCTCCCATATCATATCCTGAAACCAAAAGAATATTATATTGATTTTGGTCTTCCGAAGCATCTTTCTCTTTAAGCACCTTCTTCAAAATATTCAAAGACTCAAGAGAGTAATCTGTGGCAATTAAAATCGTTTTGGTCATATTATTAAGATTTAGTTTCGTTATCTTATTTTGATAATACAAAACTAGAACGACCAAATTAGAAGCCCTTTGGAACGGAATTAAAATGTCATTAAAGAGATTAAAATGAGATTAGAAAATTGTTAATATTAATTAATATGAAAGAAATAAAGGTTGAAAAAACAGAAGCAAATTAGCCTATAAATTAATCTAATTTCTCTTCGGTTTGCACACTGTAAAAATTCGGAAAACGAAGCTGCACGGTGGTTCCCTCGTTTTCATGAGAACTAACAATTAATTCTCCACGGTGCATTCTTACGATATTTCTTGCAAGAGGAAGCCCGATCCCGTAACCTTCATAGTTTTTGGTATTGGAAGCACGGAAAAAAGGATCATAAATTTTATTCATTTCCTCTCTCGGTATCCCGATTCCGTTGTCTTTTACGATAAGATAAACATCATCATCAGTCGCACCCAAGGAAACTTTAACCTGTTGGAAATTAGAATATTTACAACCGTTACTGATGATATTTGCCGCTGCAAGATGCAATAGTTGTTCATTCCCCTGAACTTTTAATTTTTTAGGGTTATCCGGCAACATACTGATGTCCAAATAGATATTGTTTCGGGAATCAATTCTTCGCAATGTTTCAATCACATCCCAAAGAAGCTGATCCATTCTCACCTTATCCATTTTCTGAATCTTACCATCAAATCCGGTTTGTGCGATCATTAATAAAGCCTTGATCTTTTTATCCAGCTTTTCAGCTTCATCTAAAATAATTCCCAGCGTTTCCTTGTATTCTTCATTGGTTCTGCTGATGGAAAGCGCCACATCTGCCTCGCCCATAATGGAAGTTAAAGGCGTTCTCAACTCATGGGAAACATTTCCGATTAAATGATTTTGGGTTTCAAAAGAAGTCTCAATACGGTTCAGCATCCCATTAAATGTATCCACCAACTCGTTCAGTTCTTTATTATCGGGCTGAGGCTCAAGACGTAAGTGAAGATTTTCAGAACTGATTTCCTTTACCTTACCTGTAATTTTTAAAATAGGTCTAAATAAGGTTTTAGACAGATAAAAAGAGAAAATCATACTAAAGAAAAGCGAAAGCACGATACAGGTGATCAAAGTTCGCTTCAAAAAGCCTAAATAATAAACCACATAATGGTTTTTGGCGGAAGCTATCGCAATATAATCTTTGTTATCATGTTTGAAGGTTTGCCCGATATAGTAAAACTCTTTATCATTATAATTGGCTTCCCCTTTTTTCACAATACTCTTGAAAAAATAATCCGGAATGTGAACTTCGTGGGAAATTTTTTTATAATTAGAGTCCGTCGGAACCGCAAAAACATAATCGCGTTCCATTGGCAACTCTTCATCATTTAAGCTATTGAGAATGTAATTTTCTGGAATATCAAGATCGTCTTTACTTTTTTCAATCTGAACAATTGTCGTTGTACGAATTTTTAATAATTCATAAAACCTTTGATGCGAAAAATTAACAATCGAAAAATAAACCAATCCACTGAACAGCAATATGATGGCGGTAAACACCAACATTAAAAGCACCATCGTTTTGGTTTGATTTGTAACGACTTTATTAAACATTTCTTAAGGTTTTTTCAAGACATATCCCATTCCTATCACGGTATGTATCAGTTTATTATCATCCTGATTGTCTAATTTTTTTCGTAAATAATTTACATAAACATCCACCACATTGGTTCCTAATTCATAATTAACTCCCCAAACGGCATCCAGAATTTCAGCTCTGGAAATTACCTTTTCAGGATTGTTTAAGAAATATAAAAGTAATTTGTACTCAGTTGAAGTTAATGAAATTTCTTCCCCGGAGCGCGTTACTTTTTTAGTATAATCATTTAAAATTAAATCTGAAAACTGAAAAACATGCTCGTTATCAACCTCTGGTTCAATAATTTCGGGAATGCTTCCATTATTATTACTTCGTCTCAACAAAGACTTTACACGAGCCACTAACTCAATGAATTTAAATGGCTTAACTAAATAATCATCGCCACCACTCTCCAGTCCGAGAACAATATTTTCGGAAGTTCCCAAAGCTGTTAAAAAGAGAATCGGAACATGCTTATTTGTTTTTCTGATCTCCTTACAGGCATCCAACCCATTCATCTCAGGCAACATAATATCCAAAATTACCAAATCAAAATCGTTCGACTGCACCAACTGAACGCCTGTGCGCCCATCAAAAGCCACAGAAATTTCGTATCCGTTTTCCTGAAGTCCCTTTTTAATAAAGGACACCACACTTGTTTCGTCTTCGATAAGGATAATTTTTTTCATTGAAATAAGGAATTAGACAAAAATAGAAAAAAGGACTAGATAAATCTAATCCTCTCCTTCATACTAATACAAATTATTTTGTTAAAAAATTTGATAAATCGGAACGCCTGAGAAATAGCTGGAAAAGATAATTATCATAATAATTTCAACTAATAGATAATCTTTTACAAAAGTTACATATGCCAATTGGAATAGAAATAGAAATAAAAGCTTAAATATTATAAACATGCTTACTTCTAAAGATGTATAATCTAGTACAGGAATAACAACAACAATATACAAGATAAACAGTAAAAACTTAGATAAAATAAACATCAAAGATGAATATCCTGAAATTTTTTCTGCGTAAAAGGTATTGTTTGTATATTTTCCGGCAAGATAATTTTGGTTAAGAGGAAGCAGTGTTATAAATACAGCAGCAATTATCAATATCTTCATTTCTCCATGGGAAAAGAAGGCCAAAATCCATAAAACCAAGGCTATTAATTTTAAATTTTTGCTAATAGAACGGCTTAAAAGAAAAAAATCAGCTTTTAATAAAGATATTAAATTAAAAGATGAAACGGAAGATATTGGATGATATTTCACGTTTTGTTTGATATCACTTACCTCCTTTTCTTTCTCTGATGTTGTAGTATTTTGTTTTGCTTTTTTAACTACAGAATATCTTCTAAACAAAAATGACCCTAAGAATACAGTTATGAATGAAATTAAAAATAAATAAAGTTTACTCAGCCAATTTTTAGGTGTTATAAAATTTTCAAATTTTAAATACTGTACATCTTTAAATTTTATCTTTCCTAAAATAAAAGAATCTTTACTTTTCACTTCCACCTGAGAAAAATTATTCATCAATTCCTGAATTCCAGTAATATCTAAAATATGCCTAATATTATTATTATAAATAAAAATCATAAAAATGAAATATAAGATATATTTTAGAAACTTTACATCCACTAAGTAATCAATAAGCACGCAGACTGAAGCCAAAAAAAACAGATAAGGGATTGTAAAATAACAGAAGGGGATTAAATATAAAATAAAATTATAGCTCTGATAATTAATTACTAAAATTATAACCTCAAGGATAAAAGCCAATATTGTAAGATAAAAAAACAATGAGGCAACCTTGTACATTAGCAATTGAAAATTCGATTGTACCGATAGTCTAAAATTAGCATAGGTATTGTTTTGAAATTCTCTTTTTTTAAGGTTTTGGCTAATAAAAATAGCTAACAAGGAGAATATGGCATTAATGTAAACCGGCGTCAGATTACTTATCCAAACCAAGTTCAGTACTCCTGTATAATTTCCGACAGTAAACGTAACATAATCTGATTTAGGATTTGGTATAATGAAAAATCCTAAAATCATGATAATTACCAGAATATATTTAAAATAAGGATGTTTAAAAAATAATTTCAGGTTATAAAGAGATATCAATGGTAATGCTTTCATAAAAATCTTATTTTGCGAAATATTCAAATGCCTTTTCTAAATTTAAAGTATTTTCCGATATAGAATTTCCAAGCCCTGAAATAGCTTTAGGAATTAGTTGATCAACAGTATCCGAAAAACTTATCTGCCCGCTTCGGAGCACAATGATATTGTCTACATATTTTTCAATTTCATAAATATTATGAGAAGAAACAATGACAATTGAATTATCTGATATTTTTTTTATCAGTTCGTAAAAATTTATTCTTTCTATAGGATCTAACGCACTTGTAGGCTCATCTAAGATTAAAACCTTTGGATTATTTATTAAAGCTAATGATAAAGCAACCCTTTGTTGTGTTCCACCTGAAAGATTTTTAACATTTGTACCTTTAACATGCTGAATATTAAAAAATTCCAACACATTAGGAATATTTTCTTTTAAGGTTTTTGAGGCAACGCCTTTCAGCATTCCGAAATACATTAGATTTTCGGTCACTGTTAAATCTGGAATTAATCCAAAATTTTGAGGCATATAGCTTAAGTCTTTTCTAAGAATAAGCGGATTTTTTACAATATCTGTATTATTATAATTTAAACTTCCGTTTTGAGGCTTCGTAAGAGTGGATATCACATTTAATAAAGTTGTTTTTCCCGCACCATTTAAACCTAAGATACCATATACTCCTTTTTCAAGAGATAGATTGATGTTTTGAAGTATGGTTTTATTGTTAATTTTATAATTAACATTATTCAGTGATATACTCATTTCTTTTTAAAAATTTTAATTCTAATATTAATTTTGGTTGAAAAGCAATTATGTTAAGAATAATCATCACAATTCCA
>DKLU01000254.1:1407-5321 GCA_002455915.1 Chryseobacterium sp. UBA6632 | reverse complement strand
TTTAATTAAATCCTGATTAGATCTCATTTCAAATAAATCTAATGATAATAAATCCTGATAAGGTTTTAATATAAAGTACACCTCCTGTAAATAATCCTTATATTATTTTAACTAAAATAAGAACAGGTATACCCTTTCATCATTATCTTTAAGAAAACAGATGAAAATTTCATATTATTTTAAGGTAAATTCCTCTTCTAAGCTATTTTTAAGCAGTAACTTTGCACTTTAATTTTTTTCACAATGGATAGTTTAGTAAATCGGTCAGAGAATGTTAACTTATCCTTGATTACTTATGTATGTTTTACGTTTGTAGGTTACTTTATCATAGGATTATCTCTGTCTGTTCTTCCGATTTTTATTAATAAAAGTTTAGGATTTAGTTTAGTTGTTGCCGGATTGGTGATCAGTCTTCAATATGTTTCCACTTTTTTTCTGAGGGCATATTCGGGTAAGATTATTGATGGAAAAGGTTCGAAACCTGCTGTCTTATTTAGTATGGTCAGTTTTTCACTGACAGGAATATTTTTAATCATTGCTTATTATTTTAAATTCTCCCCTTTCATCAGTCTTTCGTTTTTAGTGGTTACACGTTTACTCACTGGCTGTGCTGAAGGAATGATTGGTGCGAGCCCGATCAACTGGGCGATTATGGCAGTCGGAGAAAAGCATACCGCAAAAATCATTTCTTATAACGGCGTTGCCTGTTACGGAGCTTTAGCGATTGGTGCTTCTTTGGGCGTTACAATTGAACATGAATTCAGTTTATACGGAATCGGGATTCTTTCCATTATTTTGGGTATTTTAGGATTTCTTTTTGCCAAAACAAAAGAAAATAAAACCAATACCAATCCTCAGGAAGCACAGTCTTTCTGGAAAGTTTTGGGTAAAGTTGCCCCTTTCGGCGTTTGTCTGGCTTTAGGTGGGATTGGTTTTGCAAGCATTTCGACTTTCATCACTTTATATTACAACTATTTTCACTGGAATAACGGCGCTTTATGTCTGAGTATTTTTGGAGGATTATTTGTTGCCGGAAGATTGGTTTTCAGTAATGTCATCAATAATTATGGTGGAATTAAAGTTGCCATCGCTTGTCTTATTGTAGAAACTATCGGACTTTTAATTATCGCTTTCGCAACCAATTCTCAAATGGCATTGTTAGGAGCCGGAGTTACCGGTTTAGGATTTTCCTTAATATTTCCTGCTTTGGGTGTTGTTGCGATTAAAAGCGTTTCACCATCAAGTCAAGGTTCTGCATTGGCAGGTTACGGACTTTTCATTGATCTTTCATTAGGTGTTGCAGGACCGCTAATTGGTGGTGTTGCCGATATTTACGGAATGAGTTATATTTTCCCTTTCAGTGCCGGGATGGTTTTCGTGGGATTGGGATTAGCTTATTTGCTTAAAGTAAAATCAAGTTTAAAACATTAATTGCACGAATTTTATTTAGAAATTTAAATATTTTCCTAAATCAATCGTAATTATTATTGTAAAAATCAATAATATGAATTTCAGGTGGGTTTTTCACAAAGGCGCAAAGTTTTTTTATTTAAATATAATGTTTTAAGGCACGAGGATTTTATCTGCGATAAAATTAATTATTAACATTATAAAAGAAAATCTTCGATTTTCTCCTTGTATCTTAAAAACAGAATACTTCTACTAAACCTTGCGCCTTTGTGTTTTTCCAACAAATTCAAACTCATCATAGTCTTTAATCAAAAATAAAAAATCAAATTTTCAGGATTCGACAAAATTCACGATTTTTGCAACTTCAAAATACGATATGTCAGACTTAATCAAAGAAATAGAAAAAAGAAAAACCTTCGGGATTATCTCTCACCCCGATGCCGGAAAAACCACTCTTACAGAGAAGTTACTACTTTTCGGGGGTGCAATTCAGGAAGCGGGTGCGGTGAAATCCAACAAAATAAAGAAAGGAGCCACCTCCGATTTCATGGAAATTGAAAGACAGAGAGGGATCTCCGTTGCAACTTCCGTGTTGGCTTTTGAATACAGAGATCACAAAATCAACATTTTGGATACTCCAGGTCACAAAGATTTCGCCGAAGATACCTACAGAACTTTAACGGCTGTGGATTCAGTTATCGTTGTGATTGACGTTGCAAAAGGGGTTGAGGAACAGACAGAAAAGTTGGTTCAGGTTTGTAGAATGAGAAATATCCCAATGTTGGTTTTCATTAATAAACTTGACCGTGAAGGTAAAGATGCTTTCGATTTGTTGGATGAAGTTGAACAGAAATTAGGATTAACGGTTTGTCCGCTTTCTTTGCCAATTGGTATGGGTAGTGATTTCCAAGGAATTTATAATATCTGGGAAAACAACATTCAATTATTCTTAGAAGAGAAAAAACAGAAGGTTGGAGATTCTATTAAGTTTGATGACATTAATGATTCTAAAATTGACGAAGTAATCGGTGAAAAAGCAGCCAACACTTTAAGAGAGGAATTGGATTTAATTCAGTCTGTTTATCCTGAGTTTAATCGTCAGGATTATATGAATGGTGAATTACAGCCTGTTTTCTTTGGTTCTGCATTAAATAATTTTGGAGTTCGTGAATTGTTAAATGCTTTTATCGACATTGCTCCGATGCCACAGCCAAAAGAAAGTGATACTCGTTTGGTTAAACCTGAAGAAAGCACATTTACAGGATTCGTTTTCAAGATTCACGCGAATATGGATCCGAAACATAGAGACCGTTTGGCGTTTGTGAAAATTGTTTCGGGAACTTTCAAAAGAAACGAAAATTATTTATTGGTAAGAGAAGGCAAAAAAATGAAATTCTCTTCACCCAACGCATTCTTTGCTGATAAAAAAGAAGTGGTAGACGAAAGTTTCCCTGGAGATATCGTAGGTCTACACGATACAGGAAGTTTTAGAATTGGCGATACGTTGACAGGTGGTGAAAAATTGAGCTTTAAAGGAATTCCGAGCTTCTCTCCGGAACATTTCAGATATATTAATAACAACGATCCGTTGAAGGCAAAACAACTGGCAAAAGGTATTGATCAGCTTATGGATGAAGGTGTTGCACAGTTGTTTACGCTTGAAATGAATGGCAGAAAAATCATTGGAACCGTAGGGGCGCTTCAGTATGAGGTAATCCAATACCGTCTGGAGCATGAATACGGTGCAAAATGTACCTATGAGCCACTTTCTATGCATAAAGCATGTTGGGTTGAAGCCGATGAAAAATCTGATGAATTCAAAGAATTTGCAAGATTGAAGCAGAGATTCTTAGCAAGAGACAAATACAACCAATTGGTTTTCTTGGCAGATTCTTCATTCACGATTCACATGACGCAGGAGAAATTCCCGAATGTGAAACTGCATTTTATTAGTGAATTTAGAAATGCTTAAATCAACAAAACATTTTAATAATATAAATCCGTGGAAATATTTCTACGGATTTTTTTGTTAAATTCATTATTAATAAATTTTAATCATAATAAATCAATATTATTTGAAATACTATATGTTCCTTATAAAAAGTTTGATGTAAATTTAAAAAAGTAAAGCATAAAAAACATCATATCCATGGAACAACAAAGTATTATCGCTGGTTTTCAGCAAGTCGATCATTCTCAGCATCAATTTTTAATGAAATTTTTAGAAGATGTAGCAGATCAATCCGTAGTAAAAGAATCTTTAGAATTACAGATAAAATTGCTTGATGCAAAACCGGGCGACCACCTACTCGATGTGGGTTGCGGAATTGGAATTCAGGCAAAAAGAATTGCGGAAGAAGTTGCTCCAACAGGAAAATTCGTGGGAACAGATATGAGCATTGTAATGATTGAATTGGCTAAAGAAAGAACTGCTGCCCTAAATTTACCCATAGAATTTTATGTGGCAGAAGCTGGCTCACAACCTTTTCCCGACGAATCTTTTG
>DKLU01000254.1:0-1318 GCA_002455915.1 Chryseobacterium sp. UBA6632 | reverse complement strand
ATTTGACGGAATAAGAACTGAACGCGTTTTAATGTACATTAGCGATACCCAAAAAGTATTTCATGAATTTAAACGACTTCTAAAACCGGGTGGTCGACTTGTCGTTTTTGATTTTCATTGGGATGGATCTCTGATTTCACATAAAGATAAGGTCTTAACGCGAAAAATAATTCAATATACTACAGACAGCTTTCCTAATGGTTATTTAGGAACAGATTTGCAAAGACAATTACGAAATGTTGGATTTCAAAATATAAATATTCAGCCCTATAACTATTCCGGAACCAACGGAATATTATTTGAGCTTATAAAAAGAGCTTATGGAGGAATTTTGCAGTCTGGAGTTGAAAACGGAACATTTACACAACATGAAATTGACAACTGGTGGCAAGCTCTTGAAGATGATGCAGAAACCGGAAACTTTTTTGTTTCTTTAGCAGGGATTATTGCGTATGGAACTAAGGGCTAAAAAATACAAACCCTCAACTATTTACTTAACAAAATTCAAAAATAAAGTGGTAAAATAAAAAGACTTATTAGCTTTTCATTTTACCACTATTTTAGTAAGATATATAGGAATTTTTCTCCCTGTTATTCCATAAATAGACTATTATTCTTTAATCCATTTAATGGTTTTTTCAAAATCTTTCGTTTTAATTTTCACTAAATAATCACCTTTAGTTAAATGCGTAAGATCAAAAGTTCCTAAGTTATCTTTGCTCAATTTGTTGTTTAATGAATTAAATACCAATCTTCCGCTTGTATCATAAACAGTAACATCAAAATTATCTTTTTGATTGCTAAATTTAATATTTAAAAGTCCTTTACTTGGATTAGGATATACCGCAAAAGCATCTTTATTTGCAGCCGTTTCACTCACAGCCAAAACCTGCTGAGTAATAGTAAAGTTAACAGGATTGATATTGTAGAAAACATTTCCTACAGATGCCACCATAATTCTTGCCTGTGTAGTACCAACATTCGGAATTGTGATCGTCTCTGAACCATCATTAGGCGTAGAAGCCAAGATTGTAGTTGGATACGTAAGTCCGCCGTCTGTAGACAATAAGATAGCTACATTAGCACAATTTACAGGAGCTGCGGTTGTATTAGCCACATTCCATGTTATTGTTTGCGTAGAATTACCTGCCCAGTTTACTGCAGTACCAGGTGCTGTTACTATAAAAGGTCCTGAAGCACCATCTACTGTAACGGCAGCATCATCATTCGCTACCCCTGCACATCCTGCATTATTATCTCTTACCGTTAACCTAAACTGCATTGTTCTTGCATACGATGGTAAAACCTCTCCTATTGT
>DKLU01000170.1 GCA_002455915.1 Chryseobacterium sp. UBA6632 | reverse complement strand
CTCCAATTTCAATGATTCCTGTAAAATATACCCAAAATATTTTCGCAGGAATAAAATCAGGAATCATCATCGCCATTCCTTTTTGAAATTTGAAATGTGCAAATCCCGTAAATATGATGAAAACTGCCATTCCCAAGTTTCCGGAAAATAGAAAATTCCAGCTTCCCTGAAAAATTTTCGTTCCTAATAAAGCTATAATAAAGGTTACAAAAAGAATGGTTAATAATTTCATACTTGATTTTTGTTTTTAATGATTACATCTGATTTTCAGCAAGATCTTTCACAATTTCCAAACCTTTTGTAAAACCTGTATTCATATGATCCTGCCATTCTTTTTCCACCTGAACCTCAGCATGAAGCTTTGTTTTTCCATCAAAATCAATCAAGATATATTTTTCAAAACAGCCGCTCCATTGTTTGACTTCCATGCTTTCCTTATCTTCATTCCCTTCCTTATCAATCATTCCTAAATGTTTGAAAATGATTTGATTCGGTTCTTCAAGACTGTCAATTGTGGAAACCATCCCTTCACCTTCTGCATTGGTAAAGTATGTTTTACCGCCAACTTTCCAATCGGTTTTCATAAAAGAATCAGAAGCCGGATTGAAAAATTTCGTCCATTCTCTGTATGTTTTTTCATTCCAAAGTACGTCCCATACTTTTTGTTGGGAAGCATTTATTATTATTTCGTAAGATAAGGTTTCCATATTTTTTGTTTTATTGAATTGATGTTCTTTGCTAATACAATTAATTAAAGTTGATTTTCTGAAAGATGTTTTACATTCGATAAAGCTAAAGGAAGTTTATCTTCAAAAAATTCTTTAAACTCATCAGAAGTATGAATAATAATTTTCAATAAAACACCTTCTTCATTTTCTTCCAAGATATAGGTTTCTGTTGCTTCTCCCCATTCCTGCGCAGTTTCTACGCCATCATAAATTTCTCCTAAATGCAGAAATTTCATTTCTTCATTCGGAATGTTTTTCTCTACTCTGCTATACATTCCATTATTATCAGGATCAAGGAATTTTACGATACTTCCTTCCTCAAGTGTTCCTTCATAGAAAGAACCTTTCGTAAAAGCCGAAGTCCATTGTCTAAAAGAAATATCTGCCCAAAGTACACTCCAAACTTTTTCGGGAGACGCATTGATTTCAATGTCAAAATTTAAAATTTCCATTATTAATATTTAAAATTAGCTGTGATTAAAAATTGAGTTATTTTTGATTTTTAAATTGTAATTATCCTCCGACAAAGTCGCCTCCATTAATATGAATGATTTCGCCGGTGATAAAATTGGCATCTTCCGAAGCCAGAAAAACATAGGCAGGTGCCACTTCCGAGGGCTGGCCAGCGCGTTTCAGCGGATTGTCTTTTCCAAATGTTGAAAGCTCATCGAAAGTTTCTTTCACAAGTGGCGTCCAGATTGGGCCCGGTGCAACTCCATTCACCAAAATACCTCTTTCAGCAATATTAACAGCTAAAGATCTGATGAAGGTAGCAATTGCCCCTTTAGTAGCAGAATAATCGATCAGATGATCGCTTCCTCGATATGCTGTAACCGACGTTGTACAAATAATTCTTGCTCCTTTTTGCATTAATGATAAAAAATCTCTGGTTAGAGCAATCATTGAAATAATATTGGTATCAAAAGTTTTCTGGATCTGATCCTCAGAAATATTTTCTATATTATTTTTAGGAAACTGAATTCCGGCATTATTTACCAAGATATCCAGTGTTCTCCAATCTTTTTTGATCTTTTCCACGCATCTTGTTCTGAAAGCTTTTTTGGTTAAATCACCTTTAATTAAAGTACATTTTCTACCTTCTTTCTCTACCAGTTTCTTTGTTTCTTTAGCATCTTTATCGTTTTCGTTATAAATAATTGCAACATCAGCCCCTTCTCTTGCAAAGTGAACAGCAACTGCCTGCCCGATTCCGCTATCACCACCTGAAATGACTGCTTTTTTATTGAAAAGCTTCTTGCTTCCCAAATAGTTTTTTCGGATAATCTCAGGATAAAGTCCATCTTTAGGAACTTTCGATTTAGATTGTGACTTGTTCTGTGTTTTCATATGCAAATCTTTTTCTAAACTACATCAAACAGCAAGCCGAAGAAGAAAGTTAGGAGGCTGGATGATGGAAGCTCGAAGTTTTTAACGTCAAAAAATAAACTTCCTTCTTCCAGCCTAAACCTTAATAATTATAAGCATTTTCTAAATCCTGAATGATAATTTTCTGCATTCTCATCATCACCTGAACCACCTTTTGCGCTTTTACCGGATCCGGATCACTCATCAATTGAATCAATCTTTGGGAACAATCTGCCAACTGAAACCAAATTTATCTTTCAACCAACCACACATACTTTCTCTTCCGCCATCCGAAGTTAAAGTATTCCAATATTTATCGGTTTCTTCCTGATCATTGGTCATGATAACCATTGAAATCCCTTCGTTAAAATCAAACTTGTGGTCATACGAATTATCCATACAGAAAAAACTGTAACCATCAATTTCAAAATGTGCATGTTGAATATTTCCGGCAGGTTCCGGGTTTGGATGGCCTTCGCTTCCATCTCCATACCTTAGAATATTTCCAATATTGGAGTTTGGAAAAGTATGAGTATATAATTCCATTGCCTCCTGTGCTTTTCCATTATTTTCATGAATAAACATCAAAGTCGGAATAATTTTTTGCTCCGATTGTTTTTCTCCTAAAAATATTTGCCAGGTTACATCATATTTATCTTTAACCCAGCCATATTTTTTACTCCAGGAATAAGAATCTAAAGGCATTAAAGCCATTCCGTCTTCCAGCAATTGATCCCAATATCTCTGAACCTCATCTTCCGTTTCACAAATGACCATAAATGAAACGGAAGCATTTTTCTTAAATTGCGGCCCTCCGTTTAATAACATTAACTTTTGTCCGAAAAGATCAATATTCATTACAACAGGTGTATCTGCGGTAATTTTTCCGTCAAATACTTTACAGTAAAACTCTGCAGATTCTTTGGCGTCTCCATCGTACCAAAGGCACGGGAAAATATCGTTATTCATATAGTTTTTAATTTAGATCGTCATTGCTAACAAAGTGAAGTAATCTCTCGTTTTAAATAAATTCTTTCTTCGTCAGAATGACAAATTATGTATTTTTAAAAGAAACATGATTTTCATTCATGTAAATTTTCAGTTTTTGCATTGTATTTTTCCCAAAACCATGCAGCTGCATAATTTCTTTCTCGGAATAACCACAAAGTTTTTCCAAAGAATCAATCTTCTCTCTTTCCAAAGCTTTTCTTGCAGGCATCGCAATAACACCTTGCAAAAAAACTCCCTTAGCAACATGATTCACAGCGCAAATGGAACTTAAACACTTCGCCATTATTACTAAATTTATCATGATTTTGAAAAGATTATAATTAATGATTTTCTACATATTTATGGAAATTATTCAAAATCGCATACCAACCTTCTCTTTGCATTTCCAATGAATTTTGTTTTTCAGGATCAAAAATGATCTTTACTTTCGTTGTGTTTTCATCAATCTTATCGAAGGTTATATCAACATTTCTACTATCTTCCAGATGGTATTTTATTCTCTCATTTGGAATTACTTCATCATAAATTCCTTCAAAACCAAATCCGAAACTTCCGTCTTTTGCTTCCATTCTGTTTTTGAATTTTCCTCCCACACGAAGATCGTTTTCAGAACTTGGGCATTGCCAGGATTCGTGGGCAAAATTCCATTTAGTAATATGTTTAGGCTCATTATAATAATCCCAAACTTTCTGAACAGGCGCTAAAATCGTAATGTCAATTTTAATAGGTTCCATAATTGTATTTTTTTAAGTGGAGTAAAAAGGGCAACGAAAAATTTTCAGTTACCCCTTTTAATAATTTAGTTAAAGATAAGATTATTTTGTGTATTCTTCATTATAGTTCACCATCCAATGAACTCCATATTTATCCTGAAAGCTTCCGAAATAATCTCCCCAAAACTGATCTTCAATAGGCATTTCTACATTTCCACCTTCTGAAAGTCCTTTGAAAAGCCTATCTGCTTCATCTTTTGACTCCGGAAAAATGGAAACATAATTGTTATTTCCAACATTCAGATTTTGTCCGAAACTTGGAACAATGTCCGATGCCATCAACAAATCTCCACCAATCGGAAGCGCGATGTGCATCACTCTGTTTTTTTCTTCGTCGGATAAATTTTCAGTTCCGGGAGCGTTTCCCATTTTGTGAATTTCACCTAAAAATTCTCCACCAAAAACGGATTTGTAAAAATTGAAAGCTTCTTCTGCTTTCCCATCAAAATTTAAGTACGGATTTAATTTTGCCATGATATTTATTTTTAAAAGTTTGTCATTGCGAGGAGCTTGCGACGTGGCAATCTCATAGTATTTTTTAACGTAAAGTGCGCAAAGATTTTCTTTAAAATGTTTGAGAATATTTTTTTGTTCGCAAAGGCGTTTCACTCAGCAAAGGTTGAATGTTTTTTGATATGCTTATTTTTCGTTCTGAAAAAAGCAAACCGGATTGAAAAATTTTCTTTAATAGTTAATTTTAAGTTTATTTATTCAAAAATTTCTCAACCTCGTTTACTGTAAAGTCAATTAATTTTTCATCAAGATTACCTCCAAAATCAGCCATCATATATGAACCGTGAGTCGCGGGAAGAATCATCATTTGAGAACCTTCCACCAAACGCCACATTTCCACAACGTGTTCTGGTTTTATAATGTCTTTATCTCCTGAAATAAATAAAGTTGGAGCTTTAATACTTTTCAAAATATCTTCGCTCCAGTCTTCAAAAGTCTGCATTCTTTTGCTGTCTTTATCGAACATATTTTCTAATGCCGAAAAATCTGGATTTAAGTTTAAAAAGTTAATTTTCAAAGGTTCCGGCATCGACTCAAAAGTTACGTCTGTCATTCCCTCAAAAAAGCCATCCATCATTCCATCTTTTTTGTAAAATGCAGATGCCACGATTAATCTATCTATCATTTCGGGATAAAGATGAGCAATTTGAATCACTGTACTTCCGCCGTTACTGAAACCCAAAAATGAAGCTTTTTTAATATTTAATTCTTTCAAAAGAGCAGCAACATCATGAGCGTCTTGTTCGAAAGTTTCAGGAATATCGCGATGTTCGGACATTCCGTGATTTTGTAAATCGATTCCAATTAATTGAAATTTGTTTTCCAATCTTGAAATCACTTCTTTATAATCAAACAAAATTGAACCTCCGCCGCCATGAATCAGTACCACAGGGTTTCCGGAACCATAGATTTCGTAATATATTTTGATTCCATTGATTGGCTTATGACCTTTTTCAACCGGATTCATTGTTAATATTTTAAATCTTTATCAAAATCGTATTTTATTCCTTCGTAATTAAGGATTCTGCGCATCAACCCGATTTGTCCGCACAGATAATCTTCACGACCGATGCACATTCCAACGAAATTCAGGGCAGTTTCTGGGAAGAAATCGATGTTCATTCCCATTGGAAATGCTTTGTCTAATTCTTCATCTGTTATTTCCAATAATCTTTGATAAACTAATGGTGAAATTTTATGAAAAGATTCTTTTAATTGTTGTAAAGTCGGATAATTTAAACTTTCATCCAATGCTTTTCCCTGAAAGAAAAAGTCTTTGAATTCAAAATCTTCCTGAAGTCCGAGAACAAATCCCAAATCATAACGCATATCCAGAAAATTGCCAACCATCCATATAATATGGTTGGTTCTACCTTCAATTCTTTTTAAGGCATCTTCTTCTGAAATTCCGTCGAGAACCATGAGAAAACTTTGGCTGTGACCTCGAAAGGCTGGAATGATGATATCTAATTTTTTTGATTTTGGTGTATCCATTTGATTGTTTTTTTGGTTTTGCCACGAATTCACAAATTTTCACTTCATTTATACTGCTTATTTTTACTCTCGCAGATTTTGCTGATTGTGCAGATGTTTCCGTTTCACTTGAAAAAATATCTGTGAAATTTGTGAGAAATATTTATGAAATTAATGTTTAAATTATTCAGTCAGAAGCTGTGACGGATCTGCAAAAATAACATTCCAACCATGTCCGTTGATGTCCCAAAAAGAGTTTTGATACATCCAACCGTGATCCTGAGCCTCTTCATGCTGATACGCTCCGTTTGCAACTGCAGCATTCACGACCTGGTCTACTTCTTCACGACTATCTAATCCGATTGCTACCAAAACTTGGGTTGTATCGCCTTTTGGAGTTGGTCTTTCAGAAAAAGTCTGGAAAAATTCTTCTTCTAAAAACATCACCTGAATATTGTCACTCATTATTACACAAACTGCCTTATCATCAGTAATTTGTTCGTTGATTGAGAACCCAACATTTGTCCAGAATTCTTTAGTTTTTTGAATATCTTTTACCGGAAGATTGACGTAGATTTGATTAATTTTCATTTTGTAATTTTTTTAAGGTTTTGTTTTAATCTTTGAAATTTTATTCAGTTGGAAGCTGAGACATATCCGCAAACATGACTTCCCATTGATGTCCGTTTAAATCTGCAAAAGCCCTTTGATACATCCAACCGTGATCTTGTGGTTCGCTGTAAGTTGAACCTCCATTTTCAACGGCAGTTTCCACCATATTATCAACTTCTTCGCGGCTGTTTACACCAATACAAAGTAGCGTCTGAGTCGTTTCTCCATTTGCAACAGGTCTGTTTGTAAAGGTTTTAAAAAACTCTTCCTTTAAAAACATCGTATAAATATGATCGGTTTTCATTATCACACAAATAGCCTTTTCATCGGAAAATTGTTCGTTGACAGAAAAACCCAACTTCGTCCAAAACTCTCTTGTTTTCTGAACATCTTTTATCGGAAGATTAACATAAATCTGATTGATTTCCATTTTGTAATTTTTTAGCGTTTAACTTTAAACCAAAATTACCAAGTTACCCGGAAAATCAACTTGCCATAAGACAAGATTTAAATTTTCTTTGGATGAGAAACCAATTCTTTACGAATTCTGCTTAAAGAAGTATCTGTAACTCCCAGATATGAAGCGATTTGCTTCAACGGAGCAAATTGTATGACGTGAGGTTTTTGTTCTAAAAGATTTAGATAACGTTTTGTAGCGGAAAGCGTAAACATTTCGACAGACCGCTGTTTGTAAACAAAAAGTTGCTGCGACATCCAGGCTCTTCCCCATTCTCTGAGGTTTGGAATTTTGTGAAATAATTCCTGAAAAGTTTCAAAATCAAATCTCCAACATTCGCAATCGGAGATACAAACTATGTTTTCCTGAGTCGGAATTCTTTGAAATAATGAAGAAACTTCGATAATAATCTCGTTTTCCACGAAAAAGTGCGTCGTAACTTCATTTCCATTAAAATCATTGACAAATGAACGAGCCAAGCCTTTTTCCAAAATATAATACGCATTCGCAATTTTACCTTCTTCAAGGATGAAATCTCCTTTTCTGAAAATTATCTTTTCATGAGCCTGAAATATTTCTTCAAGCTCTTCATCTAGGAAAAATGGGAAATCGTAGCAGATTTCTAAGGATTTGTTGCTCATCAAGTCAATGTTTTTCTAATCTTTTAAAATTAGATTTTTTATTGGAATTGATGAAGGATTTATTAAACAAAATGATGATTTGTGATAATTGGTTTTTGTGTAATCCTTTACATGCTAGCGTTAAAGGCTGTTTGAATCAATTCTAAATTATTAAACGTTTTAATTTTAATCATAATTAATATGTCCTTTTGTCTTGAAACAAAAGAACGAAAAATTCAAGACTGGAAATTCCGACTAAAAATTAAAACTTAATCCTAAAATTCCCAAA
>DKLU01000168.1 GCA_002455915.1 Chryseobacterium sp. UBA6632 | reverse complement strand
GATGGCAGTCAATACAATCACCTTTTTCTGCCGCTTTTCGGTCTTCATTATTTCTCCATTTTGAACGGTTTTCGCCTCTTTTAAAATCGTAATACACATTAATGGTCTGCTTATCAATTAAAACACCCTGAAATCTTCCGTAAGGGCAGATCAACGTGCAAACCTGCTCGCGAAGCCATGAGAATACAAAATAAAAAGTAGCGGCAAATCCTACCATTCCAAGGAATTTTAATGAATGGTCTAAAGGTCCTTCTGTAATAATTTTGAAAACCTCTTCATAACCTACAATATACATGAACATGAAGTTGGTAATGATTACCGAAATCAGGACAAAAACGGACCATTTTATTAATCTTTTTCTGATCTTTTCTGAGTTCCATTCCTGTCTCTCCAGTTTCATCTGTTTGTTTCGGTCACCTTCAATCCAATATTCAATTTTTCTGAAAACATTTTCCATGAAAATGGTTTGCGGACAAAGCCAACCGCAGAAAATTCTTCCGAAAACCACCGTGAAAAGCATGACGAAAATAACCGATGTTACGGCTCCCAAGGCTAATATGAAAAAATCCTGCAGGTAAAAAGGCTGCCCGAAAAGGAAAAATCGTCTGTCGATTACATTAAACAAAAAAACAGGATTGTTATTGATTTTCAGAAAAGGTAATCCGAAAAATAAAAGCAATAGAAAATAACTTGTGTAATCTCTGTAATTGGTATATTTTCCTTTAGGTTTTCGTGGAAAAACCCACTTTCTTTTTCCGGTTTGATCCATTGTTCCTACCGAATTTCTGAAATCATCATAATCTATGTCAGCGGCAGAAAAATTGTCGGATGGTACACTCATCGTCTTAAAATTTTATAATAAAATTGAGATATGAGTATTTTTCACATAGAAACAAATACTCATTTTAAAAATTGCAGCGAAGAAAATTGTTGAGTTTTCTTCTTATGCAAAGCTCTTAATTAAATCATTTTATTACTAATATTATCTACTTCTAAAATGGGACTATTCGGACATTTTTAAAATGTGATTCAATGTTTCAAAATGAGAAAATAATCTTTGAATCTGTTGCTACATATCGTAAATTGTGCTCCTTAAAATTGTACGTAATGAAAAATATCTTGAAAACAGGCTATATTGGTTTGGTTTTAGTATTACTCAACTGTAAATCAGTAAATAGTAGTACTATGTTTTATGAAGATGTAAAACCGGAAAAAATTTCGGATCAATTTAGTTTTACGGAAGGGCCGTCTTCGGATAAAGAAGGAAATGTGTACTTCACCGATCAGCCGAATGATAAAATTTATTATTGGGACTGGAAAACGAATAAAATTATTCAGTTTTTAGATAAAACGGGTCGTGCCAATGGAACGCATTTCGATAAAGATGATAATTTAATTACCTGTTCAGATGATAATGGGGAAATGTGGAAAATATCGAAGGACAAAAAAGTTCAGGTTTTATTTAAAGATTTTGAAGGTAAAAGGCTGAATGGTCCCAACGATGTCTGGAATGACGAATTCGGCGGAATGTATTTCACAGATCCTTTATATGAAAGAGATTATTGGGTGAATTTTAAGCAGGAAATCCCTAATAAGAGTTTGTATTACAGAAATAAAGAGGGGAAAATTTCAAAATTGGAAACCTTTACACAACCCAACGGAATTGTAGGAAGCGAGAAGTTTAAAAAGTTATACGTTTCAGATATTGATGCCGGAAAAACCTATGTTTACGATATTCTTGGCGAAGGAAAACTATCTGAAAAGAAACTTTTCTGTGAAATGGGCTCCGACGGAATGACGCTCGATAAGCACGGAAATTTATATTTAACCGGAAAAGGCGTTCATGTTTTCAACCGCGACGGTAAGAAAATCTATCACATCCCGATTGAGGAAGAATGGACATCCAACGTAACATTCGGAGGAAAAAATAATGAAACTTTATTTATTACTGCTTCAAAGTCGGTATATACTTTACCAACAAAAGTAAAAGGGGTGAAATAATTTGAGGTTGAGATTAAGGCTGAGGTTAAAACACAACGTTAACTTTAAACCTTAATCTCAACCTTAACCTTAATAAGCAACCTCCATTTTCACTTTCTTGCCTTTCAGCTTTTCATGAGCGAGCCTTTTCAGCACATCGTTCACACGATTTCTTGCAACGGCAACATAGGAAGTATTGTCTTTTACTTCGATTAAGCCAAGCTCTTCTTTTTGAAGATCTCCTTTTTTCAGCAAATATCCAACGATATCTACTTTATTCACTTTATCTTTTTTTCCGGCGCTGATGTAGATCGTCTGGAAAGGTGTTTTTTCAGGAACTTTGGTAAATCCTACCACACTTTCTTCAGGAACATCGTTTTTTATGAAAGGAAAATTGTCTCCTTCTTTCATGATTAAATAAGCAAAACCTTTTGCATTCATTCTGGCAGTACGACCGTTTCTGTGGATGAAAGCATCTTCTTTCGGTGGCAGTTGATAATGTACAATAGATTCAACTTCGGGTACATCAAGACCTCTGGCAGCCAAATCGGTGGTTATTAAAATTCTTGCAGAATCATTTCTGAATTTCAATAAAGCACGTTCTCTTTCGTCCTGCTCCATGCCGCCGTGGAAGGTTTCTCTGTCAATTCCTTTTTCGCGCAATAGCTCAGAAATACGATCAACGGCTTCTCTGTGATTACAGAAAATTAAGGTTCTTTTATTCCCGATCTTGCAAATTAAATTGAACAAAATATCCAGCTTTTCCTCAGAAATCGTCATTACTTTTCTCAACTGAATATCCGGTTTCGCTTCACCTAATTTCAGGAAATCAACCAGTTTTTCATTTTTCAAGCCTGTGAAAGCCGGAATTTCATCCATCGCGGTTGCAGAGGTTAAAATTCTTTGTGAAAGACCTTTCAAAGAATTAGAAATAAATTCCATATCATCGTGAAAACCAAGTTCTAAAGCCTTGTCAAATTCATCCAAAACCAAAGTCTGAATGGTTTTCGGATCAAAATTATTATTTCTTAAATGATAAACCACTCTTCCAGGAGTTCCGATTAAAACAGCCGGGGCCTCAATTAAATTATTAACCTCAATCTTTTTATCATGACCTCCATAACAAACCGAAACCTTAAAATCTGTGCCCATAGATTTGAAAACCTGCTCAATCTGCAATGCCAATTCTCTTGCAGGAACCAATATTAAAGTCTGAATTCCTGAAGCATTTTTCTTAAGATTTCGAAGAACCGGAAATAAAAAAGCCAGCGTTTTCCCCGAACCGGTAGGAGATAACAGAACAACATCCTTTTGATTTTCTGTTGCTTTATATGTAGATTTCTGCATCTGATTCATCTCCTGAATCTGCAGTTTTTGATAGATTGATTCTAATTCCATTTTGCAAAGATAAGGATTTAGTTGATGGTTGATTGTTGCGTGTTGATGGTTTGGAATTTAATGTTCAAAATTCTAAGTTTAATGTTTAATGTATTTATTATTCACGATCATGAAGTATCCAATCACTATCAACTAAAAACGATCAACCATCAACGATTTTAGGAGCTATTTCCGGCTTTTCACTATATCTTTTGGGTTACGGCCTTCGCTTCGCTCCGGCCGCAACCCAAAAGGATGCCGTTGCAATCCGGGCTAGGGATGAAGTATGTAATTATAAATTGTCTGCGCATCATTTATATTTATCGAGGGTTAGAATCCCTTCCTCTCTGCAAAT
>DKLU01000021.1 GCA_002455915.1 Chryseobacterium sp. UBA6632 | reverse complement strand
CGGAGTTAAAAAGAAATAAGATAGGCATCAATTCCCTTCAAAGTCGAAAATTAATTAAAATAATTTCTGTTTCATAGTAAATCATTAACCATGAAAAAAATATATATTCTGTGTCTTCTGACAACAGCTGTGGCAGCTTTTGCCCAGGATTCTAATCTCTATTATTCAGGAATTTTTTTTAATCATAAAGGGAAACCACAAAATTTTTTAAAGGTATTTAATAAAAATAGTGGTATTTATGAAATGACCGATGAGAAGGGATTTGCCATTCTTGCTGCAAAACCTTACGATACGTTAGTTTGGAATAACGGAAAGAACACAGAAGTGGTGATGTCTTACCGTTTAAAAGAATTAAAATCTATTCTGGAAAGCCAGGATGAGAAAGAAAATGTTGCTCATATTTACAGCAAAACGTACGACAGCCTGATTTCAGGAAGCTTACCAGATCGATTCAGTATTGAAAATTCAACGTTGGGTTTAAGTAAAAACTCAGATAAATATTTTTCATCAGTTCGGAAATTAAAACGAAAAAATGACAGTTTGTACAAGCTGAAATCTATTCAGGAGCGATATTTAATTTTCAACGGAAGTTTTACGACCTCTTTTGAGATTAAAAGCAGAAATTCTATTCCTAAAACACAGAGCAGATACGTTCAGGGAAGATCTGAAAATGGAAATTTGACATGGAGAGGTTCCGAGACAAATGAACTTTTCAGTTTCGGTCCGGATATTTCGTCTTTAGCATTTGATGGCCAGCCTTATGACTACGATCAAAACGGGAGACTGGTTGGTGTTAATAAAGGAATTTCATCCGCTAAAGCTTACAATAATGATATCTTTAAAACGACGGTTGGATACAATAATCAGCTAAAGGTCAATGCTTTTATTAAAGAAGGCTATCAGGAAAGGGCGAGGTTATCATTGGAATTAGGTCAGCAGAAAGATCAGATGTATTTTACCGATCAGTTCAATATTTCGAATACTTTGAAATCTAAACTGAACGCTACTTTTAAAGGTTACACGGTAAATGCGGTATTTAATTATGAAGAAAATAAAGCGACCAATGCGAATAGAATAGCGCTTTTCAATAGAATTTACCAAAATGCTTTACTGACTCCAATCTCATTTTCAAATGGTCAGGATATTTTTCTTCCGAATGGTTTGCAAAGAAGCTACAGCCCGTCAGCGGATAATCCTTTTTTCCTTTTTGAACAAGAAAATAAATATAATTATCGGGATCGCAGAAGGCAATTCAGTTTGGATATAGCAAAAAAATGGGGCGATTTTAAATTAAATATAAGTCAGTCCTACGAAAATGACTATTTCTGGAATTTCGATCAGTATAAACCTTCCACGTATGGTTTTCCCAACGGAATCATAAATGAAAGAACGGAGAATAATAGTTTGTATCATTCTAATATTTCAGGAAATTATACGTTGGGAAATTATGGATTTAGAAATATTTTCAGTGCAAATTTTATTTTAAATGACAGAAGATCGGATGTTTATAACAGTTTAATCAGCAAAAAATATAATTATCAAAGAACTTCCCAGGATTATGGTTTTAATTATAACATGGAAATCAGCGATAATTATTTTGAAATGGGAGTTAATCTTGGAAATTCATTCTATATTTCTAACACGTCAGATAAAAACGCATATTGGCTTCCGAAGGCGAATGCTTTTCTCAAGTTTAATGATATTTTCAATATAAGGAGAGTCAATTTCAAATTGGTGGGAGCTTACACAAAATTAAGCGCTGAACCTGAAATAACAAGGTCATATGCTTCTTATGCAACGACATTGCTCAATGCAGAAAGCTCGTATCAATATTTTCCGGTTTATGAGATAGAAAGCTTTAAGAATCTTTCAAATACAGATGTCAATGAATGGAAAATTGGCGGAAAACTGGATCTGGGATATGGAATAAGTCTTGAAGGGGAATATTTTAACCGAAAAATCAAAAATGATGTATTTCCTTTCTTCGAAAATAATCAGTTAAAGCTGAAAAATATGGCAGATCATACCTATAGCGGTTATGAATTCAATTTTAATTATGAACGTCTTCGCCTAGGTCAGGATTTTTATGTAGACAATAAAATTTCGTTTTTTAAGTATAAAGATATTGTTGATCGGGTGGCTGCGGGATATGACGATTGGGCAGTTTCAGGTTTTAAGGATATTTATAAAACCCTTTCAAAAGGTCAGGTTTTGGGAGCGGTGATGGGAAGTTATTTTAAACGAAATGCAGATAATCAATTGATTATTGATGAATTTGGTTTTCCTGAAAAAGCCGATGGAATGAAAATAATTGCCGATCCGACGCCTGATTTGGTGATGAAATTTAATCATACGTTTAATTACAAACGGTTTTCTTTAGACATCAACTGGGAATGGAAAAAAGGCGGACAAATCTGGAACGGAACACAAGCAGTTCTCGATTATTACGGACGTTCTTACCAGTCCGGTGAGGAAAGGAATATCAAAAATTATATTTTTCAGGGTGTTCATTCGAACGGAAATATAAATCAAATTCCGGTTGATTTTTATAACCAAAATCAGGATGTTACGGAAAACCGATGGTCGAGATATGGTTATTTGGGAGTTGCAGAAGAGTATGTACAAAAAGCGGATTATGTTCGAATTAATAATATTTCGTTATCTGCTAATTTTCCTATAAATAATTCTTTCCGAACTCTTACCCTGACTTTTTATGTGAATAATATTCTGCTTTGGCAGGCAAATAAAGGAACAGATCCTAATCAGAGTTTTTACGATACAGATAATGGAAAAGGATTGGACTTTTTCAATTTACCTTCTTTTAAATCGTTCGGATGTATGGTTTCATTTAAATTTTAAAGCTATGAATTTCAAATTTCTAACCTATATTTTTTCGCTTAACTTTCTTTTTCTAAGTGTTTTTTTTAATGCTCAAAAACCGTTTCAGGATTTTAAAAAAGAGAAAGTATATGTGCAGACCAATCATGTGTTTTTTAAACCGGGAGAAGAAATGTACTTTAAAATTTACATTGTAAAAGGTGAGAATAATCTTCCGACTCAGGATAGTAAAGTAGTTCATTTTGAATTGATTGAGCCTAGTGGAACAGTTTCCAAAAAGTTGAAATGTGAAATAAAAAATGGTCATGCTGAAGGCTCTGTTTATTTTGATCACGAAATGAAAGGCGGAATCTATAAAGTTCGTGCCTATACCAACTGGATGCTGAATGAACAGGGAAAAAATGCTTTCGAAAAGGAGATTACCCTACAGAAGATTGTCTCACCAAGAATTTTAATGAAACTGGATTTTCCGAAGAAAGGCTATGGTGCGGGAGATGAAGTGTTAGCGGATTTTTCAATGAAAAGTCTGAGTAATTTACCTATCCCTTTTTACGAGGCAGATTACACCGTAATGCATGATGGAGAAAAGGTTTGCGAAGGAAAACTAATAACCGATAAAGAAGGAAAATATCAGTTGAAATTTAGTCTGCCAAAGATCCTGAAATCGTCTGATGCTTTATTAAATATCAAAGTTAATTTTGATGGATTTACAGAATCTATTTCGCGAAATATTCCAATTGTTCTTAATAATTTAGACGTAAAGTTTATGCCTGAAGGAGGAAGTTTGATCAACGGAATTGAACAAAATATTGCTTTTAAAGTCTTGGATGAGTTTGAAAAACCTATGGATGCAACACTGGAAATTTTTAACCAAAATCATCAAAAAATAAAAGGAATTTCTGCTTATCATTTCGGAATGGGATCTTTTCTATTTACCGCTAAAAAAGATGAAACGTATTATGCAAAAGTTGCTAAGCCAGAAAATATAAAAACCGTTTATCCATTTTCTGTTGCAAAAAATGAAGGGGTTGTCCTGAATGTTACTAATGAAAATAAGAGGTTTTATTTTAAATTATTTTCTACGGATGAGAATGCGGTTTTGGTAAAAGGAAACTTTAGAGAAAATGAGATTTACAGTCAATCCATGATCTTAAAAAAAGGATTGAATTCATTTGAAATTCCTGAAGATCAACTTCCTGTCGGAATTTGCAGATTCACGGTTTTTGAAAAAGATATTCCGTTGGCGGAGCGTGTTATTTTTGCGAATGAAAATAAGCAGCTGAGCATCAAAATTAAACCTTCAAAACAAAATTATCTTCCGCGCGAAAAAGTTGTTTTGGATATTGAAACTTTAGATGAAAATCAAAAAGCTGTTCCGGCAAATCTTGGATTGAGCGTCGTTGATGATAAGCTTTGGACGTATGCCGATGACAAGCAAAACCATATTATTTCATGGTTGTTGATGGATTCTGAACTCAAAGGAAAGATTGAAAAACCGCAGTTTTATTTTGATAAAAAAGAGGAAAAGGCATCTAAAAGCCTAGATTTGGTAATGCTGACAAATGGTTACCGATATTTTGAACTGATTCCCGAAGTGCTTCAATCCAATAAATACAAATACCTTCCGGAAAAGAAAAATTCGATTTACGGAATGGTGGAAGACGAACATAAAAATCCTGTAGAATCGGAAGTTTTTTTGTTAGAAGAAAATTATAAGGAAAGTAAAATTGTAAAGCAAAACACAGCGAAAGACGGATTATTTTACTTTTCGGATCTTCAACGTGATAAGTCGTATAAAATTATTGCAAAATCGCTGTTGCCTAAACATGAAGTGAAAGTGAGAATTTTATCCTATAAACTGGATATTAATCCTTTAGATAAGAAAAAAATAAGTCATGTTGATGTTGAAGAAATCATTAAAGAAGCTGAAATTAAAGAAAAACCGAAAGAATTGGTAAAAGAAACACCAAAGAAGCAGTTTCAGAAACCTTTAGGTAAAATATCAGATACAATTAAAAGCCAACATATTGAAGAAGTTGTTGTTACTGCATTAGGAATCATGAGAAAAGAGTCTATGACAGGAGCCTTAGCCTCTCTTAAGACAACTGAACTTCAAAATCCAAATGTTTTATCTGCTTTAAATGGTAAAGTAGCTGGCATTGAAGTTAACAGCACAGGTCAGCCTGGTGGATATGTCAATATAAGAGTAAGAGGGGTGGCTTCTATTTCGAATAAGCAGCCATTGTATATTGTGGATGGGATGCCTGTGGAAAACCTCAATACCACGATCAATCCTAATGATATTGGGAGTATTACGGTTTTGAAAGATGCGGCGGCAACTGCCCTTTACGGAAGCCGTGCTGCGAATGGCGTTGTATTGGTGAATTCTATTGGAAGCGGTGGAAGAGGTGTGAAGTTAGATATTAGCCCGAAGTCTTATTTTGCGGTGGAAGCCGTGCGAAGCGACAGTTTGGATGGGTACAATTATACGAGACAGTTTTCCTATCCGGTTTACAAAACCACCAATACGTCTTACCGATATGATTACAGAGAGGCAATTTATTGGAATCCTGTTATTGAAACCGATAAAAACGGAAAGGCAAAAGTAGAGTTTTATAATTCTGATGCCAATACGACCTTCAGAATTATGACGGAGGGAATTTCTGCGAACGGACTTTTGGGAAGAGATGAAACCACTTATGCCGCTCAAAGTTTAATTTCTATTGATGCTAAAATTCCACAATATTTGACGCGAACGGATGAGATGATGATTCCGGTGGTGATTAAAAATAATTCGAATGAAACCAAAACAATGATGATGAATGTGGTGGTTCCGAATCGGGTAAACTTGATGAAATCAGACAGCCTGATTACCTTAAAATCATTAGAATCCGGAAGATTATTTGTTAAAATGCAGACGAATGAAATCATCAATTCAAATATTCAGTTTACAGTTCGTTCGGGGGATTTCAGAGAAACGATGATCTTGCCTTTTAAAGTGGAAGAGAAAGGTTTTCCGCATCATTATTCGATCATCAATAATAAAAATGAAAGCGTAAAAATTGATATTCCTGAATTGATCGATGGCAGCTTGAATGCATCATATTATGTTTTTGAAAACAGAGCATTGCAGATGTTTGAGGATCTAGAGCGACTGAAAAAAGAGCCTTACGGATGTTTTGAGCAGCTTTCTTCAACGGTTTATCCTAATATTTTCATTCTGAATTATCTTAAATCGATCAAAAAAATAGATGCCGGAATGGAAAATTTAGTTCTTAAAAATCTAAAAAAAGGCTTTCAGAAAATGTTAAGCTATAAAAATAAGGATAACGGGTTCGGGTATTTCAGTTCTACGGAATCAAGTGTTGCCGTGTCTGCTTTTGCTTTGCTGGAATTTAGTGATTTGAAGAAAATAATAAGTATTGATGAATCTTTAATTCAAAATTTAAAAACATTTATTTTATCTAAAAAAGACAGAAACGGACTTTTTGAAGTGAGAAGAAATTATGAAATGAATCAGCCATATTCCGATTATTCTTGGTCGAGAAATATGTATGTTTTATATGCTTTATCGAAAGTTGGTGTGAAAAATGAGATTGAAAATTCTTACCAATTGATGCTGAAAAGAGCTTTGGCAACAAAAGATTCTTATCAGTTGGCATTAATGGCAAACGCTTCCGCAAATCTTGGAAAAATACAGGAATATGGTAGTTTAATGGAAATTTTAAACAAGCAGGATACGGATAAAAAGATCAATACAATAGTAACTTTTACAGGTTCAGGCGGAAGGTCTGCCAATGCGGAAACCCTTTCTTTATATATGATGGCGCTGCAGAAAGATGAAAACCAAAGCCCTTTACAGATTGCTAAAGTTGCTGATGAATTGATTAATTATAACGGATATTACGGTTTCGGCTCTACGCAGGCTACAAGTCTTGCATTGGAAACATTGTCTGATTTCTTTGCTAAAAATGAAAAGCTGTATGGCAATGAAAAACCGATTATCAAAGTAAATAATGCGGATGTTTCACCGCGAATTAATATCGCTTCGGCATTTAAATCAGGAGAAAATAATATCAATATTAATTATCCGAGTACAAAAGGACTTCCTTATAAACTGGATTATGAATTTTATACTTTACAGGCTCCGAAAAGTACAGATATTCCTGTGACTATGGAAACCAAGCTGAAATTGTTAAACTCAAAAGTAGGAGAGACGAACAGGTTGACGGTAACCATAAAAAATAAAATCAACGGTCAATTGCCAATGGTCACCGCAAAAATAGGAATTCCCGCAGGATTAACGTTGCAAAATGCTTTACTGAAAGATTTGATTGATAAAAAGCAGGTCTCTTATTATGAGATTTTTGACAATTATCTGGTGTTGTATTGGGAACATTTTGATGCTAATGAAACGAAAGTCATTAATTTGGACTTAAAAACCGAGTTTGCAGGAGAATATACAGGAAAAGCAAGTGCTATTTACCTCTATTATATGCCGGAATCTAAATATTGGAATGAAGGAATTAAAGCTAAGATTGAACCTTAAAAATAATTGAATGTTAGCAATAGAAGTTGCTCTTCGGAGTAGCTTCTATTTTTTTTAATTTAATTTTCAAAATTTATTGAAAATTCAAAATATTTAATTATATTTGTAATAGAAATTTAAAAACAGATAAAATGCAACTTTCAGAAGCCAAAGAAAAGTATATTCAGACATGGGGAACGTTTGCTACCAATTGGGGAATCAACCGTACAATGGCGCAGGTTCATGCTTTGCTTTTGGCGAGTGATAA
>DKLU01000037.1 GCA_002455915.1 Chryseobacterium sp. UBA6632 | reverse complement strand
AAAAAATCAACCTCAGATTTCCACAATCCGTTTTCTGCATAAAACATTATATGCTTTTGCGGAACAGCTCCTTCTTCATTGATAATCAACTGCAAAGATTCTCCTATTTTTGCATTGTATCCTACATTAAAGTATAGCTTCATTTATATTTTTTTATAAAAATACATTATAATCTTGAAAAACAAAACTTATTGAATATCAAATATTCATTAAAAAAACCTTCCCAAAAAATTGAAAAGGTTTCTAAGTTTTAAACAAAGTTAAAGATTATTCTGTAACTAAAATTTTCTTGTTTAATAATATTTTTCCGGATTCATCAGTAATATTTACCAAATAGGCTCCTGTTACCAAGCTTTTAAGATAAATCTGTTGATTTAAAGAACCATCTTTTACGGATAAATTTTCCTTCATTACATTTTTACCAGATAAATCGAAAACATTCATTGTAAGAATTCCTTTTACAGATTTATCATTCACATTTACATTAATAAATTTCTCGTCAACTCTTGTCGGATAAATATCTAAGTTTGCAAAAATGTTATTTGAAATTGCTTTATCATTCGCGAAATATTTACTTGCCAAATCGTAAATGTGAAGGTTTTGTTCACCCGGAATTTGTTTTGCTTGTAAAGTGTTCAAATCAACTTCATATAAAGAAGCTCCTTTTGCACTTGCAATTACTATTTTTCCTTTTGAATTGACCGCGGAACCATTTACTGAATAATTTTCCGGAATTCCTGAAATTTTGCCCATAAATTTCGCTTTCAGTTCTTTCGTAGAAACTTTAAATACATTACCAGAAGTGGCAAAAACGTAGAAATTATTATCTGTATCAGCAATCATATCGCCTCCAAAACCAGTTTCGATGGCTGTGAAAGAGTTTTTTCCGTTGGAAGCATCATCTTTAATGATTCCAAGGTCGTTTACAGTATATCGACTTCCTTTTCTGCTGATCTGCAAAAACTGAGTTCCGGCGTTGTTAATTGCATAAATGTTTCCGTCATAGCCAATTGTCATTCTCGTAATATGAGAATTGATGTCGCATGAAGTTACTCTTGCCACATTGTTTTCCACCAACGTGATTTCTTTAGTTTTCGCATTCAAAATGTAAATATTAGAAGAAAACATCGGCATATACACCAAATTGTTATTGAATGAATCAAAAGCCAACGTTGCCATTGTAGTTGCCTGAGCATTATTGTAGGTATTTTTATCCTCAGTTACAACTCCTCTGTTTGTTTGCGAAAAAACTCTTGCAGAAGAATCGGAAGTAAAAATTTTCTCGCCGGAAACGCCATTTGCTACGTCAATTGCACGGAAATCATTGAAAGTAATGCTTGGTGTATCTTTTCCTACCAAGGCGAAAAAATCTTGTTGTGCAGAAGCGTTCACTCCAATTAACAACAAGAATAAAGTGAATAAATGTTTTTTCATAGTCTGTAAATTTTATTTTTAATCATTTTATTATGACTAAGTTACGTAATTTATAGATTGAATTGTAATTTTTTTTAGGTTGAGATTAAGGTTTAGACTAAGATTTGAAAATAAATTTCTTCTTAGAAATAATGGTTTTATGCATAAAAAACTCTCGCAGATTTTATGGATTTGGCAGATGATTGTATTTAAAAATCTGCGTAATCTGTAAAATCTGCGAGAGATATACTAAAAGAAAACTTTATTCTAATTCAAAACGTAAGTCGTTCCGTCTCTTCCGTCTTTCAGTTCGATACCTTCTGCAAGGAGCTTATCACGGATTTGATCTGACAAATCAAAGTTTTTAGATTTTCTTGCCTGATTTCTCAGCTCAATTAAAACCTGTAATGTCTGGTCTAATTTTTCATTGTTGTTTTCCTCAATTGCCTGAAGCCCTAAAACATCGAAAACCAAAGCATTTAAAGTAGATTTTAATTCCTCTAGATCTTTCGTTGAAATGGTTTCCTTGGCATCATTTAAAGCAAAAATATATTTCACCGCTTCAAATAAATGAGCAATTAAAACCGGAGAGTTGAAATCATCTGTTAAAGCATCATAAGCTTTATTTTTCCATTCCTCAAAACTGAAACCAGACTGTTTTTCATCATTCGGAGTAATAGAGTTTAAAACTTTAATCGCTTCCATTAATCTGATGAAACCTTTTTCACTTGCTAACATCGCATCATTAGAAATATCCAAAACACTTCTGTAATGAGCCTGCAGGAAGCAAAAACGTACAATCGACGGATGGAAAGGCTTTTCAAAGAAATCATTTTCACCTGTCATTAGCTGCATGGGTAAAATATAATTTCCTGTTGATTTACTCATACGTTGAGAATTCATTGTCAACATATTAGCGTGCATCCAATAATTTACCGGAGATGCATCATTGCAAGCTTTTCCTTGTGCAATTTCACATTCGTGGTGCGGGAATTTCAAATCCATTCCACCTCCGTGAATATCGAAAGTTTCACCTAAATACTTAGTACTCATCGCGGTACATTCAAGATGCCATCCAGGAAAACCTTCTCCCCAAGGCGAATTCCATCTCATGATATGTGCAGGAGAAGCTTTTTTCCACAATGCAAAATCCTGTGGATTTTTCTTTTCGCCTTGTCCGTCTAAATCACGGGTATTGGCGAAAAGTTCTTCGATATTTCTTTTTGACAACTCACCATAATTCAAGCCTCTTGCATTATATTCCAACACATCGAAATACACAGAACCATTGCTTTCGTAAGCGAATCCTTTTTCAATTAATTTTTGAGTTAATTCAATTTGCTCAACGATGTGACCTGTTGCAGTCGGCTCTATATTCGGTGGCAATAAATTGAACATATCCAAAACTTTATGAAAATCAACCGTATATTTTTGTACGATTTCCATAGGCTCCAATTTTTCAAGACGAGTTTGCTTTACGAATCTATCGTTATTCACGTCTCCATCGTCGGTAAGGTGACCAGCATCAGTAATATTTCTTACATATCTTACCTTGTAACCCAAATGCGTTAAACTTCTGTAAATGAAGTCGAAAGAAAGGAAAGTTCTCACATTGCCCAAATGCACATTGCTGTAAACTGTCGGTCCACAGACGTACATTCCCACATTTCCTTCTAAAATTGGTTTAAATATTTCTTTTTCTCCCGCAAGCGAGTTGTATATTTTTAGTTGCATTTTTTTATTTTGATTTAATGATTTTAAAATTTAGTTTAAAGTTTTAATTATTAAAAGCTATTTACCTTTTAACAACAGCATTTACAGCAACAACAAATAATTGTGGTTACGAAAATTTTATCTGAAACTTTTTTAAATTTTATCATTATTAAATTGCCTTTAAATGATGTTGTAAATGACTAATATAATCATTAATAATAAATTCTAATGTGAAAATCTGAGGTTCTGTTTTTGTCATGTCGCAGGTTCTTTGCAAAGTATCATCCGGAATATTTTCAACAATATTTACAATCTGAAAATTAAGAAATTTCCAAAGATTGATAATATCCGACATCGGAATATTCTGATAATTCTGAGCTTTTACCCACAAATTCTGATCATAAACAATATTCTCGTTTTCTTTATATTGAGTAACTACAAATCTCCTAATATTCGTGAAAGCACTATCACAAAGATGACCTAAAATTTCTTTTTTCGACCATTTTTCAGGGGAAATTTTATACGACCAATCTTCTTCATAAATTTCTTCAAATCTTAGAAGTTCTTCCTCAACAATATTTTTAAGAATCTGATAATCCACGAGTCATGACTTTAATAATCCAATTTCGCATGACTTCCTACATAATGAAGGAATTCCTGTCTTGTAATAGGATTTGTTCTGAAAATCCCACTTAATTCTGCTGTAATAGTAGAACTTGCCGTATCTTTGATTCCTCTGCAATTTACACAAAGATGCTTTGCATCGATGATACAAGCAACATTTTCTGTTCCTAATGCATCTCTCAGAGCATCAACAATCTGCATCGTCAATCTTTCCTGAACCTGAGGTCTTTTCGCATAATAATCAACAATTCTATTGATTTTTGAAAGACCAATCACCTCACCGTTCGAAATGTAAGCAACGTGCGCTCTTCCGATAATCGGTAAAAAGTGATGTTCGCAGAACGAGTATACTGTAATATCTTTTTCCACCAACATTTGGCGGTACTTATATTTGTTCGAAAAGGTGGAAATTCCGGGTTTGTTTTCTGGAAGAAGTCCTCCAAAAATTTCGTTTACATACATTTTGGCAACACGTTTTGGAGAATCTTTCAACGAATCATCAGTCATATCAAGTCCCAGCGTTTCCATAATCTCACCGAATAGCTCGGTTATTTTCTCAATCTTTTCCTGTGGCGATTTTTCAAAAGCATCTTCCCTTATAGGCGTATGTTCTTTTCCAGTGAAAATATCATCGTCGTTATCAGTAAAATCAACCATTTTTATTTAATTTGCACAAAAATACGGATAAAATCTGTTCGTCATATTTAATTTGGTTGAAAAACATTATCTTTCAATCTTCACTCTCATTTTAAGTCATGATTATTGTTGAAGAAGTACAAAACGAAACCCAGAAAAAGGAATTTTTAGAATTTCCAGCCACACTTTATCAACACGACAAAAATTACATCAGACCTTTAAATAAAGATATTGAAGAGGTTTTTAATCCACATAAAAATAAATTTTTCAGAAACGGAGAATGTGTGAGATTTCTCTTTAAGAATAAACAAAATCAAATAGTTGGGAAAGTTGCCGTTTTTGTTAATGAAACTTATCAACAAAATCAGCCAACAGGAGGAATTGGTTTTTTTGATTGTATTAACGATCAATCAACCGCTAATTTTATTTTTGATCATTGTAAAAATTGGCTTCAGCAAAGAGGAATGGAAGCGATGGACGGACCAATAAATTTTGGAGAACGCGATAAGTTTTGGGGACTTTTAATTGATGGTTTCATAGAACCTTTGTACGGGATGAATTATAATTTTCCTTATTACAAAGAGCTTTTTGAGAATTATGGTTTTAAAATTTATTTTGAACAACTTTGCTTCTCAAGATCTATTTTTGCTGATGTTTCAAGAGTTTTTACCGTAATGCATGCCAAACATAAGCGAAATCCTGAAATTTCTGCCATCCCAATGACGAAAGATAAACTGGAAAAATTTGCGAAAGATTTTACGGAAGTTTATAATAAAGCATGGGCTTCGCATGGTGAAGGTAAACAAATGGAAGAAGCAAAAACTTTGAAAATGTTCAAAAAAATGAAACCGATTATCAATGAACATATTTCGTGGTTCGTTTATGAAAATGAAAAACCGATTGCGATGTGGATGAATATCCCCGATACCAACCAGTGGTTTAAATATTTGAATGGAAAATTCGGTTGGTTTGAAAAACTTAAATTTCTTTTGGTGAAAAGGTTTAAGAAAAATGAAAAAATGATTGGTTTGGTTTTCGGAGTTGTTCCAGAATGGCAAAGAAAAGGAATCGATGGTTTTATGATTTGGGAAGGAACTCAGCATCTAAGAAAACATACTGATTTTAAAACTACGGAGCTCCAATGGATTGGCGATTTTAATCCTAAAATGATAAAGATTGCTGAAAATCTGGATACGAATGTGACTAGAAAATTGGCAACATATCGTTATCTTTTTGATAGAAATAAAGAATTTGAAAAACATCCTATGTTGTAAGATATAGTTTCGGCGGTGGCAAAGCCACCGCCGAAAC
>DKLU01000040.1 GCA_002455915.1 Chryseobacterium sp. UBA6632 | reverse complement strand
ACCTCATCTTTCGAAGAAGCAGGTAAATTTTCCCAAATATTTTTTCCGTTTCCGGCAACATAAGTGTTTACTGTATCATTTTTGAAAGAAGCAATAAGCGCGGAAATTTTTTCATCAAAAGGCTGTGTGTCTTTAATTTCATTCTTTTCATAAGAAATGTCTCTTGATTTTTCATAAACATATTCCAACTCATCCAGTGCTTCATCTTTATCAAAATGTTCCTGATTTTCAATTTTCGTCATTACCTGATAAATACCATTGGCAACTACGTCGTGAACTTTTTTAGACATTTTCAGTTGGGTGTTTTTGACTTCGAGCTCTTTTTCCTGCTGAAGTCTCTTTTTTCTTTTTCTATACCAGAATATGCCGCCGATTAATGATAATGATAAAGCTGTAAGAATAATATTTCTCAATAAAATATCGAATTCATTTTCTGCGTTTTTTGCTTTTATTTTTTCAACATCATATCTAATTATCGCGAACTGATTTTTAGCTTTGCTTCTTGAAATAGATATGCTGTCATAAAGTTTTTGATAGATTTGAAAGTATTTTTTTGATTGATCATTGTTTTCAGATACGATTAGCTTTTGTAAAGCTTCAATTTGATTGTCAGGACTTTTCAATTCCTTGGCAACACGATACATTTTATTTGCATATAATAATGCCGAATCTAATTTGTTATTTTTAATGTAATAGTCGGAAAGATGAGCATAGCTAGAATTTTGTCCCCAGATATCTTCTTCTTTTAATCTCAGGTTGAGAGCTTTTCTAAATTCAGGAATTGGATTGTATGAAGGATTTTGAAGCCATTTTGCTTTAGATAAATTAGTAATTGCTCGGGCATATTCAATATTATTTTTACTTCTTTTATTTAAAATATCGTTATATATAATTAATGCCTCATTATATTTTTTATTATCCTGTAAAGCTTTTGCTTTATTATTTAAACATATTTGGATATCTACATCACTACCAGAATAGTTGATTGCAGAATCATAAAATTTAATAGCATTTTCATAGTCTTTTAAATTGTATGATGCTATGCCCAAATTATTGTAATTTGATCTTATGTTATCATAGTTTTCTGGATTTTTATTATTGAAATATTTAGTGGCATCTAGAGAAGTTTCCTGAGCCCCAAAATAATCACCCTTTTCTGTTAGAATAATCCCAATGTTGATTAAACACTTTCCAGCTCCAACGCTATCATTCTTTTTAAGAAATAAATCTTTTGCTTTATAAAAGTTGATTACGGCGCTATCAGTGACTTTTTTATCCTTAAAATCCCATGCTTTATCGTAATAGATATTTGTGTTCGATTGGTTATCCTTTTGCTTTTTATTTTGTGTACAAGAGAATAATAGTAGAAAAAGTATAAAATAATAAAACCTCACTGTTACTAGTTTTAACGAAATTAAAAAAAAACAACGAAAGAATCCTCTTTCGTTGTTTTTATAATTATTTTTTTGGTGGAATTTGTCCTGTATCTCCTCCCGTATCACTTCCCCCAGGATCTACTCCTAATCCCGGATTACTCGGTCCGCTCTGTACCGTTACTGGATCTTGGTTATTATGACATGCTGCTGTATTTGCGTTATTATTTGAAAATGCTAAACCTAATAGCATTAATATAAATTGAATCATTTCCTTTAAAATTTGAAGTTGAGATTGTTTTTCTTCCTCTCACGATCTATTGATCGCAAGCTGTACACGTTTAAAATTTCGAAGCGCTTCTAAAATTTTTTGGGAAGTGAACCTTCAAAAACGGAGGAGAAACATCTGCTTCCCAACCCGGAGTTTTACCTCCGTTTTTTCGGGTGTTTTTAAAATCAGTTTTGTAAATTTGTTTTTATAATGTTTTGTTTATCACTGATTTTGTTATGGCAAAGATGGAGCATACAGACAGGCAAGGGTTAGACAAAACATGGACATCGATGGACATCAAATGGACAGGAATTGTGTTACGGAAAACCGTAATGCGACACGGTCAAGAATTTATTATTTTGTAATGCCCTTTAAAAACTAATTATGTCCAAAAGAAAACTACTAATTCGTGAAGTATTTAAAGAAATTAAAAAGAGTTCCGATAAGGATACCAAGTATGGCTGGGCGGGAGATCTTTCTGATGAACTTGAGAAAAAACTGAACTTTCATATATCCGCAAAGACTCTCTCTAGATATTATGATTCATTTGTTACAGAAACAAAAGAAGAGACGGGTATTGAAACTTTAGTTTTAAATAAACTAAGTGAGTATTTAGATTATGATGATTTCACAGACTTTTCTCGAACGTTTATAAAGAAAGATGAAGAAGCCAATAAAACAACGGTGAAAATAAGCGTTGATCAAGATGAAGAATCTTTGGTTGAAAAACTTTCGAATATTATCATCAATATTACCAATGAGCAACATTTCAAAATGCCGAATTTCATGAAGAAAAATGGAATGGGCATTGTAGAAATTGCATTTTTGCTATGTTTGGCTAGTGGAAGTGTGATGTTTTCCAAGAAACCCAAAGGGGCTGGATTTGCAGGAATTTTAGATTCGGCTCCACATTGCATGTATTGGGATAAAAGCGAATATAAGCCCGTGGATTGCGAGGATAAAAACCCAATTTACGGACAAATAATTCCTTTCGATTATGAGATGATGGAATATTTTAAAAGGATCGAACGAAAAGATACTTTAACAGTAGAAAATGCGGCGGGAAAAGTATGGTATTCAAAATATAACGGCGAAGTTGAGTTTTTTACAGCAGATGGAATTGATCCTAATAATGGCAGAGAACTAAGAAAAGCAACTCCTTTTATGATTGATAAATACGCAGGATTACCAATAGATTCTACTGAAGAAGAATAATTTTTCATAATTAATTAAAATTGGCGTAAAACATTTCGTTTCAGAAACGCCTAATTTCGCTTTATTTTACAATGAATAAAGGGATATTCTCATTACTGTTTTTCGCGGCGACTTTTTTTTCAGCACAAAAACCTGTGCAAATTGCTTTTCTTTCTGATGTGCATTTTCAGGATTTGTACGGAAGTTTTTCGGATAATGATTTTAAAGGAATTACGAATCCTAAAACCGGAAAGCAAACTATTTTACGAACAATGGATTCTCAGTTGCATTCTACACGAATTTTCAATGAAAATTATTTTGCTTTTCTGAAAGCTTTGGATGATATTGCCGCTAAAGGGATCAAAATTGTGGCAATGCCCGGCGATTTTTCGGATGACGGACAGGCGTATAATCTTCGCGGACTTCATCATATCTTAAAACAATATCATCAGAAATACGGGATAAATTTCTATTTAACCCCAGGAAACCATGATCCGGTTGGCCCATATCGAAACGAAGGTGGAAAAGATGATTTTCTGGGAAATAATGGCAATCCTTTAGGTATTTACAGCAAACGAAATATCGGAAAAGCAGATAATCAAATCATTACTAAAGATATTGCGGAATCAGGATATTTAGAAATTTTAAATGAATTGAAAGACTTTGGTTTCTATCCAAAGAAAGAAGATTTATTCTGGAGTACGCCCTTTAATTCAGATGTATTTAAAAACTACTCTTATAAAAAAGCATTGCAGTCGGCAAATTATTCCACAAGAATGTATGAAGTGACGAAAGGTTTTTCTGTTCCTGATTTAAGTTATGTGGTAGAGCCTGTAAAAGGAGTTTGGATGATTGCCATCGACGGAAATACATATATTCCGAAAAATATTAATGAAAATCCTCAAAATGCTTCCAATTATAAAGGAGCGAGTATTGGCTATAATAACGTGCTCACCAATAAAAAACACCTCATCCAATGGGTAAAAAAGATTGCCGATGATGCGAAGAAAAATAACAAAGTTCTAATCGCATTTACCCATTATCCAATGATCGATTTTAATGATGGTGCAACGACTGATATTAAAAATCTGCTTGGCGAGAAGAAATGGCAACTAGAGCGCGTTCCACAGGAAGAAGTAGCGACGGTTTTTACAAATGCGGGATTGCAGATTCATTTTGCGGGACATATGCATATTAATGACACGGGAATTCGAAAAATAGGAGATAATATGTTGGTGAATGTTCAGGTTCCGTCGCTGGCGGCTTATTTACCGGGGTATAAAATTCTCACGATTCAATCATCGGAGAAAGTAGAAGTAGAAACAAAAATTTTAGATGAGGTTCCGAATTTTGATGAATTATTTCCTTTGTATGAAAAAGAGTACGAAGCTTTGCAGAAAAATCAGTCTAAAATTCTTTGGAATAAAGATATTCTGAAAACAAAATCCTATCATGATTTTATGCTTTTCCATTTGAAAGAGCTGGTTCGCTTGCGAATGATTCCGAGTGATTGGCCAAAAGATTTTATTCAGAAGGGAAGTACATTAAATGGTGAAGATTTGCTACTATTCATTCAAAATAAAAGTCAATTAAAGAAAAAAAACATTGCTTCAGAATCTTTTAAGAAATGGAATTTTGATGATCTATTATTAGATGTGTACAAATTTCAATCGGCAGACGAATTGGCAAAGAAAGATATTCCTGCAGAGCGATTAGAGCAATATCAGGTATTGGAAAAATTATTTATTGAAAATCAATCTCAGGATCCTTTTATGGTTCAGTTGAAATCTTTGTTTAAAATTTTGTCCTTATTATCAAACGGAGATCCAGCCGATCATTTTGAAATAGATTTGAAGGAAAAAACGGTAAAAAGGCTATAATTTTGTTTGCTACTAATGCGCAAATTTTATTTTAACGCAAAAGATTCAAAAGTAATTTAAAAAGCTTTATGATTCAAAAGTGAACAAAGCGTTTGTTTTTATTTCTATTGTTTCCTACGAAGTATACAGGTTTTCATAGAAAAAACTTTTGATATTTGCCGCGAATCCACGAATAATTTTTTTTAAACATACTGACTACAGAACTCCATTTTAAAATCTGCGTTATCTGCAAAATCAGCGAGAGAATAAAAAGAGACATTTGTAGTTAAGTAAAAGCAGAAAGACCATCGCAAATGCAATAGTCCTTCCTTTCAAAATCTAATCGTAAAAATGTTTTATTTTCCTGTTACGGGGTTCTTTCTTTCGTAAGTATTATTATCAAAACTTACCTTGTAATGCGATTTGAATAATTTACTAGGATAATAGTAATCTGTAGTAATTATTTGCGCACCGCTTTCTTTTGCTTTTTCAAACCTCGAATAATCTTCACTTCGTGCTTCCATAGTATCGGCATCGGCTCTGGTTCGGATGATGTAACCTTGTTTTGCCAGCTCTATAATTTTAGAGTTATCTTCCGGTTCATTCATAAATAAAACTGCGGATTCTGGAGTTCCCGGTGTAGAATTGGTAAAGATCATTCTCCCTTTTAGCGAAGGATGTCCTTTTGCATACAAATCTCTGTTTTCACTGTTATTATCGAGTACAAAAAGAAATTTGCCTTTCGCATCTTTTACTTTTGGCCAGTTTTTATTCACGACAGCTTCGTTTAATGTTTTATAAGATCCGCGAATATCATCGGGTGTGATGATTTTCTCTTTTCCTAAGAATTTTTTCAACTCATTATCCAAATCATCGAAAAGTTTTGAAGTATAATGTTCGGGCTCCGTTCCGTATGGGTTGGTTTTTCCGTCCTTCGGTTCAAGTGTGATAAATACAGGATCGTGATCAGGATGTGCATCAGACCATTTTTTTAAATCTTTTAAACAATCTTCCAGCGTATAATACCATGTTTGATAGTCAATATCCGTAATATGAATCATTTTATAGCCAGGTTTTTTCATTTTTCCGGTCGGGTCAAAAGGCTCCGTAGTTTTTACCAGATCTAAAATTTTCGGATGGGCATATTTTCCGCCTTTGCTATCGGCATATACATCAATTTCCAGATTTCTTAGTCCCAGATCCAATTGTTGGGGAATAGGGATGTGTTCATACTGAATTCTTGGTAAAAGATGTAACGTATCTTTCTTTTCCAAATAACTGTAAACTTCAGGAAGAATTGCCTTTTTATAAGAATTGTGTGAACCAATTACCTGAATTTCGTTGATTTTTAAATCATTAAGGTTTTGAGATTGTGACCAAAATAGATGGAATGTTGATAAATATAAGCCCAAGAAAACTGCCTTTTTCATGTCGTCGAATTTTGTACATGCGAAATTAGCGACTCTTCACTGGCTGCTGTTTATATATTATGTTAAGTGTTTTTTAAGCTTTTGTAAATGATGAAAATTGTCCGTTTATAAATGGTTGATAATTAATATTATTCTATTTTCTCGTTTATAGCTATTGATGTTTTTTTGATTTTAAGATAATATTATGTTAAAATGACTTCGTGGTAGATGCTTTTACTTTGTATGCCGAAAAATAAAAACTAGCGATTGCCTGAAAGCAAAACCACTGTTGCGGGAACAACAGCGGCTTTTGAATAAGCAATGTAACGTCGTGCAATTACTTTACTTATTGATATGTACCACAAAATTAATTTTTTTAAATTTAAAAAGCTAATTCCAATTGCGTTACTTTTTTTGGTAGCCAACCAAGCTAATGCTGAAGGATTTACTTCAAACTATCCTGTCTTTTCACAGGTGAACGAAACAATTTCCGGGAATGTAACAGATCAGGACGGTTCAACCATTGAAGGTGCCAAAATCACCGTTGTGGAAACCGGAGACACAGCAACTACCGATGCATCCGGAAACTTTACTATTTCTGCAGCCATCGGGCAAACTTTATCCATTTCTTATGACGGATATACCGTACAGATGGTTAAAATTACCGGAACTTCAGTTTCTGTAAAATTGCAATCTAAAAAAGAAGCCACTTCTATTGAAGAAGTGACTTTGGTAGGTTACGGATCTCAGAAAAAATCTGACTTAACGGGTGCCGTGAGCCAATTGAAAGCTGAAAATTTCAAAGAGGGAATGAATATTTCTGTTGATAATCTGATGCAGGGTAAAATTGCGGGAGTTCGTATTGTTCAGACCAGTGGAGAGCCAGGAGCAGGAGTGAATGTTTCGATCAGAGGGATTGGTTCCATCAGAAGTGGAAGTACTCCTTTGTTCGTTGTAGACGGGGTTCCGTTGAGTAATGATGCGGTAAGTGCTTCGGGGCCGAATGTCGGTTTAGGAAATGCGCAGGCAAAAAACCCGTTAAACTTTTTGAATACAAGTGATATTGAATCGATCACGGTATTAAAAGATGCTTCTGCTGCTGCCATTTATGGAGCAAGAGGTTCCAACGGGGTAGTTTTGGTAACCACGAAAAGAGGAAAAAAGGGAGATCCTTTGTTTACGTATGATACGTATTTAGGTTTTTCTTCGGTGATTAAAAAATTAGACCTGATGACCGCTGACGAATACAGAGGCGCAGGAATTGATAAATTATACGACCACGGAGGAAGTACAGACTGGCAGGATGAGATTTACAGAAATGCCGTTTCTCAGAATCATTCGGTTTCCTTCTCAAAATCTACGGAATCGGGAAATTATTTTGCATCCCTTTCTCACATGGATCAGGATGGTATCGTTTTAAACAGTGGCTTTAAAAGAACAACAGCCCGTTTAAATGCTGAAGAATCTTTCTTCGACAATAAAAGATTAAAAATTAAATTAAACCTTACCGCAAGTGATATCAAGGAAACCGGAATTCCAAACGGTGCCAATGCGGGATCAGACGGGCAGGTGATTATCCACGCTTTAATGGCGAATCCTACACGTTCTGTGTACGATCAAAACGGAAATTATACCAATTTTAACATGAATGCTCACTACAATCCTTTGTATCTGTTGAGTAAGTATGAAGACAAAACCAATACCACAAGGATATTAGGAAATACAGAAGCTACGTTGAGAATCTTACCGGGGTTAAATTATAAATTCAACTTAGGGATTGATAAAACCGTATCGGAAAGAAATACGACCATGTATCCTAACCTTACCGACAGAACACCGAAAGGAGTATATGTTCAGGCTAATCTGGATTCTTACAATGTACTTTTGGAGCATTATTTAACGTATGATCTTAGCTTAGATAAACATAATTTTAGTTTACTGGGAGGTTTCTCTTATCAGAAATTCAAAGCGACAGGAACTTATTTTGGCGTAAAGGATATTGCAGATAAAGGAGCAGGAATTTCACCAGATATTAATCCTGGATATTCAGGAACAGCATTTGTTCCGGGAGCGGGATATGCACAGGAAAATGAGCTGCAATCGTATTTCGGAAGGGTAAATTATAACTTTGATAAGAAATATTTGTTAACCGCTTCATTAAGAGCGGATGGTTCTACACGTTTCGGAGATAACAATAAATACGGATATTTCCCTTCTGTGGCTGTGGGCTGGACGATTTCTAACGAAAACTTTCTGCAAGATTCTCAGTTTGTCAATGAATTAAAATTAAGAGGAAGCTGGGGACAGACGGGTAACCAAGAGGTTCCGAATAAAATTACACAAGCAAGTTCTTCACTGGCGCAGTCGGCAGGATATTATTTGTATGATAATTTAGATCTTGTTAATGGTGTTGTGATCAACAGAACGGTAAATCCTGATCTGAAGTGGGAAGTGGTGGAACAAACCAATATTGGTGCAGATTTCAGCTTATGGAGAAACAGATTGTACGGATCATTAGAATATTATAATAAGGTAACAAGAGATCCTATACTTAATATTCCTTCAAGTCCGTTGAGCCCTACAAGTACCGTTTGGAGAAATGTAGATGCACAAATTGTAAATAAAGGTTTCGAATTCTCTATAGGTTCAGAAATTATTAAAAACGAAAATTTCACTTGGAATTTTGATGTGAATGGAGCGACAGTTAATAATGTGATTAAAGGGCTTCCAGTTTCTGCAATTTATTCTGGTGAGGTTTCCGGTCCGGGGCTTTCAGGGGTTACGGCGAATATCTATAAAAACGGATATGAAGCGGGATCTTTCTATATGCTGAATTATCAGGGAATCGATGCCAACGGAAAGTATATTTATGAAGATGTAAACGGTGACGGAAGAATAGATCAGAATGACAGAAAAATCTTCGAAGGTGCCATTCCTAATTTCACTTTCGGAATCAATTCTTATATGAAATATAAGAAGTTTGACTTCTCATTCTCATTTATCGGACAAACAGGTGGATATTTGGTAAACAATACCGCGCTGGATTTAAATATCAACAACTTGGCTTCAGACAAAAACGTATTGAAAAACTTTTACGATTCTGGGGCAAGTTTTACCAATCAGCCGCAATTGTCTTCTTTATATCTTGAAAAATCAGACTTTATCCGTTTGAATAATGTGAGATTAGGTTATACTTTCGATATGAATCAGTTAAAATTCCTGAGAAGCATCAATCTATATGTAAGTGCTCAGAATGTATTCACGATTACCAATTATACAGGATATGATCCTGTGGTAGACACCAACAAGCAAGTGGGAGGAAACCAGTCTTTGGGTATTGATTACACTACATATCCGTCTGCAAAGACCTTTATTTTAGGAGCAACTG
>DKLU01000038.1 GCA_002455915.1 Chryseobacterium sp. UBA6632 | reverse complement strand
TTTACATTTTCAGAATCATGAATCTTTCCTTTGTAATATTCTACAGTTACATAAAATTCCAACTCTTTGGCATCTGCTTCACCTTTCATAGCCTTTTTCATCAGAGCTTTTGTCAGCTGAAATTCTGCAATAGCCAATCCGTTGGTATCCACACGTTCTGTTTTTTCCTCTACCACCAAATTTTTAGGATCATGACCACTTCCTTTTTTATCATCTTCCCACAATGTGAAAACAAGTTCTTTTCCAGAAAGGTTAGTAGTATGAGCTTTTGCTCTCAATTTATCATAAAAGCTGAAAGTATCTCCTTTTTTGTTATCTACATAATGAAATTCAATCTTTCCAATTTTTGGAACTTTTGCGGGTTGGGGATTAATGATCAATCCTCCGCCTTCAGGCTTATGAAGATAAGCTTCCAAACGATAGGTATATTGTGAAGCTACTTCTCCAAACGTAAAGCTGCTAATCCCTGTTTTTTTTATATTGGTAGTTGTAAATTTTCCGTTTGTTCTTTTTTTGAAAAGCTCCCAAGTTACTTTCAAAGGATTTCTTTCCAGCAAAGGTGTTCCTTCATACCATTGTGTAACGGTGTAGGTCACTTTTTCACCAACAGTGGGAGAGGGATTTCCGGAAATCATAGAAACACCTTGCTTTCCCTTGTTGTCAAATCTTAGTTTAGCTTCTTTTTCGGATAATTTTTGTTCTTCTGCGAGTTCTCTTTGGTATTCTTGTTCATGTTTTTCGTCTTCATCTGCCAAAAAGCTAAATTTTCTTTTTGCCATATTTTTGTGTTTTTAATTTAATAAGCATCTAATTCTTCTTCGTCCAACTGATCATTAAACTTCCTCAAATCCACTGTCGGGTTAATGTATTGATGTACTTTCGGATCAGCATTTTTAAAATTCTGTTTGCTGAGCTGCGCGCGTTGCCCGTGATCCAGGATTTTTATTTTTCCCCCCATGGAACATTGAAGTTCTGAGATTTCGGTCAGAAAAGCATTTCCCAAAACTTTGGTGTCAGGATAAAATTTCTTCCATTTTCCTGCGGGAGCAAAGGTGCAGGGCTGATTATTTTGCAGCGAACAGTTTCCAAAGGGAACCGCAGGCGGATTAAACTGAAGATCATTTTCGGTAACAGCAAGATAATCATCAGAATGATCTTCGTTATTGATGTAATGCTTTTTATGGCTGCTCACTTTAAATTGCGGAAACTTTGTTCCTTTATCGCAAATCGCCTTTCCTTTCTGGATGATGAAAAGTTTGCCGTCATGCTCACCCGCATCTTTCTCTTTCGTTTCTTTTTCTTCTTTGGACTCTGTATTCTGCTCAGCATTTAAAGATGAATCACCAGAAGATTTTTCTGTATCATTATTTTCGGCTTTGTTTTCTTGAGCTTTAGCTTCTTCCGTTTTTTTCCTTCTTTCTGCGATAACAGCATTCATTTTTTCCACTTCATGCGGTTCCGGAATGGTGAGAATCATGCCTTCTTTTATCTCATTTCCGATGCCGCGTTCGATGGGGCCTTTGAAGTTGTGGAATTCTTTAAGCGAATAGGCGCTCGGTAAGCCTAATTTTTGAGAAAGGGACAGCAGAGTATCACCTTCTTGAACTTTATATTCTTTCATGATTGTGTTTTTTTGTGTTTTATCAAATGTATAAAATTATTTTAAATTGAGTTTAATTTTTGTAGTTTCCTTTACATTATAGAAATATGAATCGATAATAATATCAGCCTGTTGCAGGAGTTTATGTTGTTTAGACAGATGAAAGTTTCCCGTAATTTTAGATTCCAGCAATTCATCTTCGTCGTGTTCTGCATTGCTGATCGGCAGATGATTCAGAATTTCCTGCTGACTTCGATCATCGATACATTCTGCATTGAACATGATGGAAATATCTTCCGCGATCGTGAGGAGGTGTTGATTTTTATACAAAATTCTTTCAGGCATATATCTGCTGTTGCTTTCATTTTTTCCTGAAGTGTATTTTTTGAAATAAGGATAAAAATAGGTTTGCAAAAACAAATCCTGCTGATAAGCTTTTATAAGCTCATTTTTTACTTCAATGGTTCTGTTGACTTCTTCAATATACGTGAGCGAATTTTCATCAGTATAAATTTTCAATAACTCTTGTTGAGTGGTTTTCCATCTTTTCAAAATTTCATGATAATTTTTTATGTCATGAATTTTTCTGTTAAGATCAATTTCCAGTCCTGCCGGATATAAGCAAGCAGAACATTTCAATGCCAGTTCATAAGCTTTCATTTCTGCTTTTTCACCGTTTATCGTAAGTAGCTTTTTTTGATACAGAATAGTAAAAAGCTGCTCTTCTTTCTCCAGATACTTCAGTCGTACTTCAAATTCACTTGTATTTTGAAGAATATCATCCGAAAAATCCTGAATGATGAATTGAATTTTTTCATCCATCTCATTAAAAATCGGAAGCAGAATTCCGTTTTCAATTAGATTGTTTGCCCGGTTTTTCCTTTCTTCTAAAACTTGTTTTTTTTTAAGAATATAATATTCAATTTCTTTTTGGTCGGGTATGAAAATTTCCTGTCCGGCAAATAGAGTAGGACCTAAATGGTTGGAATCATCAGGCGTATGAAGGTAATGATGATCTTTTAAAATATTAATATCCGGGATATGATACATTTCGGCAATTTGTTCCAATGTTTCACCTTTTTTCACAATATGGGTTTGTAAAAATATATTCATGATGTTGAAAATTTACAATGAAATGATATTGAGAAAAGTGAAAAGTTGCTGAGCAGATTGTTGCAAAAAGAATTTCTTTTGGAAAGTAGTATTTTTCATTATTTGGTGTTTTATATTTTCAAAAATAAAAAATTAAAATCAGATAATATGATTTTTGGTAATAAAAAGTTTAGGTAGGAATAAGTTTGAATGGAAGAGGGAAGCTGGAGGCTGGAAGATGGAAGAAGTAAAGTATTCAACTTTGAGCTTGCGTCTGTCAGCTAATTAAAGGATCAGTTACAAAACTTGGGGGAGTAAGGAAAAAGTTTGTCATCCCAGAAGGGATCTAAGCAGGGTATTAGAAAACAAGACTAAAATAATTCTTTATTTTCTTTTTAACGCTATCGATCGCTAAAGCTTTACCTATCATTTTAAATATTTTCGATCGCAAAACGAAGTTTCGCCGATTCCAATAAAGCAAACATAAATTTGAGGCAATGGCGTTTTACTCAGCAAATGATAGCAATAATTAACTATAAAAATTCAAAGCCTTCAACTTTGAGCACAAAGCCCACAAAGTTTTATGATCAAGAGATGTTTTTAAGTTTCACAAGGCCGTTCCACTTATATAAGATAAAAAATTCTCCCCCAAGTTTTGAGATTGAACCTAATTAACCAAGTTTCAATCGAATTTTAAACCACAAAAAAAGCACAACATAAATGCTGTGCTTTTGATTTTTATTTTAAAGATTGATTTTTACAATCCGAAAACTCCTGCAAATAAATCCGGAGCAACTCCTAAAACAATAACTGATGCGATGATGCAAACCGCCACAATATTGTAAGTCAGTGTTACTTTTTCTGAAGATTTGAACGTGCTTTCTTTGAAGAAGAACATAGAAATAATCAGTCTTAAATAGTAGGCAATAGAAAGAGCAGAACCCAAAACTGCTACGATTACCAAGAATACTCCGTGGTTAGAATTCATTGCCTGAGAGAATAAAGCAAATTTCCCCATGAAACCTGCCGTTAACGGAATTCCTGCCATTGAAAGCATAGAAATTGCCGCTACTGTTGCCAATAAAGGTTCTGTTTTTGCCAATCCTTTGAAAGCTCCGAAAGAAGTTTCTCTTTTTAGCTTTTCAACATAAATCAGACACATAAAAACTCCTACTGTTGATAAAGCGTACGCAAATAAATAGAACGCCAAATTATAAGTAGAAAGGCTTGTCATTCCGAAGAACACCAAACCGATGTATCCCGCGTGAGAAACTGAAGAGTAGGCCAACATTCTTTTTGCATTCGTCTGAGCAAGACCCATAACGTTTGCCAAAAGCAATGTGATAATTAAGAATACTCCGAAAACATTGATCCATTCTTCTGTAACTCCTCCGAAACCAATCGTCATTAATCTGAATAGTGCAAAAAATCCTGAGATCTTTACAACACTCGCCATGAAAGCGGTGATTAATGAAGGCGCTCCGAAATAAACATCAGGGCTCCACATGTGGAAAGGTGCCAATGCTACTTTGAATGCCAATGCACAAAGAATCAATAAAACTCCTAAGATGAACATCACGTCTTTAGGATTTGAAACTCCGAAATCCTGGATTTTATATAAATCGAAACTTCCAACGCTTCCGTAGATAAATGCGATACCGAACAGTAAAAAACCTGTTGCGAATGCACCCATTAAGAAATATTTGATTGAAGCTTCGTTTGATCTCAAATCAGTTTTGTTAGCTCCCGCCATTACATATAAAGGAATAGAAAGGATTTCAACTCCTAAGAATAGCGTTACTAAGTTTTGGTATCCGAAAAGGATAATTCCACCGCACAATGCGAAAAGCATTAAAGCGTATAATTCAGATTGGTGACTTCTATGGTTGCTGAATGCAAAACCTCCCAAAAAGAATAATAATAATGTCGTTACGATTGATATTTTAGTGAATAACGCAGTATTGGCTGTGTAGTCATACATATGTTTGTACTGTCCGAAGAAAGCACATTCTGGCATGAAACTTACCCATAATGCGATGATTAATCCCAAAATCCCAATGTATCTTGCGAATTTCCCTTGTTCAAAAACTCCTGAAAATAACGCAACAACTGCCGTTAGGAAAACAATAATTAAAACACTCATTTCTTAAAATATCAAATTAGCTTACCATTGATTGGTAGATAAACTTCAACGAACTATTCACCATTTCGATTATCGGTTGTGGGAAAATACCAAATACAATCACAAAAACCGCTAAACTTGCCAATACAGAGAATTCTACTGCAGATAAATCTTTTACAGTGCTTAACACGGCATCGTCACCTTGTCCAAACATTGCTTTTCCGTAGAATCTCAATAAGTATACAGCACAAAGAATTACCGTAAGACCAGCGATTACCGCTGCCAATCCGTTAAAATCATATACTGCTTTCAACAGGATAAATTCTCCGATGAATCCATTAGTCAATGGAACTCCCATTGAACCTAATAAAATGATCAGGAACAATACAGCAAACTTAGGAGCAACTTTGGCCAAACCTCCCATTTGTCTGATGTCTCTTGATTTAAATCTCTTGTATAAAATATCACAACAGTAGAATAAACCTACCACGTTGATACCGTGAGCGAAAGTCTGTACCAAAGCACCTTCAGCACCTTCGATGTTGAAAGTTCCCCTTAACGTAACTACCGCAGAAGCGAAGATACCTGCCACCATTAATCCAACGTGAGAGAAAGAAGAATACGCAATGATTCTCTTCATATCTGTCTGGATGATCGCGATCAATGCTCCGTGAACAATTCCTACAATTGCAAGGATAATTACAATCTGTCCTGAAATTCCTGCAATTGGAAGGGGAGTGATTGGTAATAAATAACGCATAACTCCGTACACCGCCATTTTAAGCATGATACCTGATAAAAGCATCGATCCCTGAGTTGGTGAATAGGTATACGTATCCGGCTGCCATGTATGGAAAGGGAATACCGGTAATTTCACTGCAAAAGCAAAGAAAATGAACCAGAATACCACAGTCTGTTGTGTTTCGTTTAATTGAGCATTATATAAATCTGTCAGTGCAAAAGATGCAGAGTGATTGTAAACATAAATCAATCCGGCTAACATGAATAATGACCCAACGAATGTATATACGAAGAATTTCGTAGTGAACTCCATTCTTTTATTTTCCTGACCCCAAAGTCCGGCAATGAACCAAATCGGAATCAAGGTTACTTCCCAGAAAATGTAGAATAATAATCCGTCCAGCGACGTGAAAACTCCTACCAATCCGAACTGCATTAGCAAAATCAAACCGTAGAAAGTGTTTCTGTAGCTTACATTTTCATTAAAAGAAGATAAAATAATGATTGGCGCTAAAATATTCGTCAACAATAAAAGAAGTAAGCTCATCCCATCGATACCGAAGTGAAGCGTACTTTTAATAAATTGTGACCAAGGATAGGTAATCTCATACTGTAAAGAACTATCCACTGTCGGTCCAAAATTGAAATCCGAAGCAATATAGAACGTTACAAGCATTTGTACCAATGCAATTCCCAGTGCCAAATATTTGCTGGATTTATCTTTCCATGCAAAAACTAATCCCGAACCTACTAGAGGTAATAGTAATAATGTTAATAATAAACCAGACATTATTGTAATATAAAGTTAACAATCAGTATAATTCCCACAGCCAAAGACATGATTAGAATGTAGTTTTCTACATTTCCATTCTGGATACGCTTCATCGCTTTTCCGCTGTCTTCAGCACCTTCACCTACGAAGTCTACAAAACGATCAAGAATACCTTTATCAAACATCTTTCCTCCGCGTCCTAATCCTTCAACAGTTTTTACAATTAATGCATTGTAAAGTTCGTCAATATATAATTTTTTAGCAGAC
>DKLU01000041.1:3576-6472 GCA_002455915.1 Chryseobacterium sp. UBA6632 | reverse complement strand
AATTATAAAATTGATTTAATTTGAATCGGCGAAACTTCGTTTTGTGAGGCTTAAATCAATTGGTAGTCAAAAAAAAACTTTGTGGGCTTTGTATTCAAAGTTTAAGGCGTCGAATTTTCATAGCTATGCAAATTAAATACGGCTATCATTTGCTGAGTAGAACGCCATCGCGAACGAAAACAGGCGTAATGAGATACAAAGCCTTAGCGATCGATCGATAGCGTTAAACAAAAAAATAAAGAATTGTTTTAATCTTTTTTTCTAATACTATAATTAGATCCCTACGGGGATGACAAAAATTATGAATACAAACTTTTAATTTACTCCGCAAGTTTTGTAACTGCTCCGAAAAAATTTAGAATAGATTTAACAAAAGGAGAAATGTAGGATGTATATAAAAAATCAAAGGCCTCTTGAGGAAGCCTTTGAAACACCAAATCACAAAATATTAATATGAAAAAAATTTACTTTTCAGTAAACTTGTGACCCGGCTGGGATTCGAACCCAGGACCCATACATTAAAAGTGTATTGCTCTACCAGCTGAGCTACCGAGTCGGTCACTTTACTCACGAAAACTTATTGTTTTCATTTTTAAGACTGCAAAGATACAAATAAATTTGTACTTTCAAAACTTATTTTAAACAAAAGCTTCATTTAGAAACATTCAATATAAAATAAAAACTTACTTTTCAGTAATTGTGACCCGGCTGGGATTCGAACCCAGGACCCATACATTAAAAGTGTATTGCTCTACCAGCTGAGCTACCGAGTCGGCCACTTAATCAACGATTAACACTGTGATAATGTCTCTCATTTTTAGTGGTGCAAAGATAGGAGTTTTTTCGTTATCTCAAAACTTTTTCGCAAATTTGTTTAAAATAAATTCATGATAATTTCACTGGTCGGATACATGGGGAGTGGCAAAACTCACATTTCCAAAATATTAAGCGAAAAAATAAATTTTAAATTAATTGACCTAGATAAAGAGATTTCCAGAAGAAATAAATTAACCATTCCTGAAATCTTCGAGAAAAAGGGCGAAATCTACTTTAGAAAGCTGGAAAGAGAAACCCTGGAAGAAATTCTGGCCACCGAGGAAAACCTGATTTTAAGCCTTGGTGGAGGAACTCCTGTTTACTATAATAATATGGAAATTATTAATACGGGATCAAAAAGTATATTTTTAAAAGCATCGGTAATGACTTTGGCCGACAGACTTTCAAAACAAAAGGAAAAAAGACCTTTAATTGCAAAGATTTCTGAGGAAGATCTTCCTGAGTTTATTGCTAAACATTTGTTTGAAAGAAATCAGTTCTACGCAAAATCTCAGTTTAATATTAACACAGATAACCGAACGCCTGAAGATATTGTTACTGAAATAATAGAAAAGCTCTATCTCTAGAGCTTTTCATTTTGTTTATTAGTCTTCACTTTCGGAATCACCGTCTGCTTCACCGAAAAAATCGTCCCAGTCTGTAAAATCAGACTCTACATCATTTCCAATATAATCGTCCATCTCACGGCGATCTCTTTTCGTTGGTCTACCCTCTCCTTTCGCTCTGTAATAATTTTGCGAAGCTTTTCGCATTTTCAGCAGTTCGTATTGCTCACTATCCGTCACATCTTTTATATGAAGCGGAACCAGCTTGGCTCCTATCCTACTTTTTGGGATCTGAATAACTTTTATTTTATAATCAATTTGATTTTTACGAATCTTGATTGTATCCCCTTCTTTTACCTCTTTAGATGACTTCACGGCAGATTCTCCAATAGAAACCCTGTTCTTCTTAATCTCCTCTGCAGCGATGGTTCGCGTTTTATAAAAGCGAATGCTCCACAAAAATTTATCTATTCTCATAATTTTTTATACTTTTGCCGTTATATTATTTGTAAAGTAATTAAAGTTTTTTGAAATGAAAAAAATATTTTTATATATCCTTGCAGGATCATTGTGCTTCACTGCTTGTAAAAAAGATGATGATGATACGACTACCTATGTAGAACCAAGCGATATTGCAACACAAAATGATTATGATGATCAGTCTATTACCAAGTTTTTAGATGAAAACTATTTAGACGCTCAAGGGAATATAAAAGCATTTAGTGCAACAGATACTGCTGATGATCATCAGACAAAATTAAGTGCGATGGTTCCGGCTCCGGTAAAATTATCTTCAGGTGTTGTGTATATTGTAAGAAAAGGCGCGCAGCCAGATGATTCTACACCACCAGTTACGGGCACTAATATTGGTGCAAGAGATAGCATAAAAATAATGATGAGATCTAAAACTTATCTTGCTGCGAATACAGATGGAAATATAGCATTTATATCTGGGACAGATTTTGTGAATACAATTGACGGAAGCGGATCTCCTGCTTTGGATCCAACGTACTATTATATTGCTAAAAAAAATCCACTAATAACAAAAGCAACAACAACAGAAGCTGGACAGCAAAGTTATTATATGATTGAAGGATTTAACGAAGCTTTGCAGAAATTCCAAGCTTTTAATCTTCCAAATGGAGCGCCTTACAATTTACAAGGTGTGATTATTGTTCCATCAAGAGCTGCTTTTGCAAGAGACTCTCATTATAATTACACAGGTTATTCTTTTAGAAACAGAACGTTTGTATTTAATTTCCAAGTTTATAAAACTGAAGAAAGACCTGCTTCGCAAGATTAGTCTACATAATTTTAAGCATAAAACAAAAACCACTTCATCCCGAAGTGGTTTTTTATTTTTTAACTGAGGTTTTATTTTTTTAATATCTAGCTTTCTGTTTTACATTTCCTAAAATATCCGGGAAATAAAGATCTGCCAAGTGATCAAACTCATCACCTCTCATAAACATGGAAGCATCGACCTCATCATAAGAGCTTTTTCCTGCTGCTGA
>DKLU01000041.1:0-3512 GCA_002455915.1 Chryseobacterium sp. UBA6632 | reverse complement strand
TTTTTCCTGCTGCTGCAATTAATTCATTACAAGTGTGAAGCGTATTTTTATGAAAATGATAGACTCTTTCCGCTTTATCCGTAACATCTAGCCCTTTAATCAGCATTTTATCTTGTGTTGCAACACCCGTCGGACATTTATTATTATTACATCTCAACGCCTGAATACAGCCTAATGAGAACATAAAACCTCTCGCGTTATTACACATATCGGCACCCATGGCAACCGCTCTCAGAATATCCAAGCTTGTTAAAACTTTTCCGCTGGCGATAACTCTTAATTTATTTCTTAAATTATAATTATTCAATGTTCTGTTGACGAAAATCAAGGCTGGCTCCAAAGGCATTCCAACACCATCTGAAAATTCTGGCGGTGCAGCTCCGGTTCCTCCTTCTGCTCCATCGATTGTAATAAAATCAGGATAAATTTTCAAAACATTCATCTGAACACAGATGTCTTCAAACTCTTTTGTATCACCAATACAAAGTTTAAATCCTACAGGTTTTCCTCCTGAAAGTTCTCTTAAATGTTGAACAAATTTTAATAATTCCGCCGCATTAGAAAATGCGGTATGCGATGGCGGTGAAATAATCGTCATTCCTGGTGTGACGTGACGGATTTTTGCAATTTCCGGTGTATTTTTCACCCCTGGTAAAACTCCTCCATGACCTGGCTTTGCTCCCTGTGATAATTTAATTTCAATCATCTTTACATTAGGAAGCGTAGCATATTTTGTAAACAATTCAGGGTTAAATTTTCCTTCATCATCACGACATCCGAAATACCCTGTCCCGATTTGCCAGCAAAGATCTCCACCTTCCAAATGATGCGGAGAAATTCCACCCTCACCTGTATTATGATAAAAATTTCCTTTTTTAGCCCCTCTATTTAACGAAATTTGAGCTCTGTCGCTCAACGCTCCAAAACTCATTGCCGAAATATTGAACAATGAAGCATGGTAAGGCTGTGTACACTGCTCTCCCCCAACCCAAACTCTTGGAAGTTCTTCTGATGGAGATTTAGCATAAATAGAATGCTTAATTCCTTCGTATTTTCTGTGATTAACTTCAAGCTGAGTTCCAAAAGGTACCGTGTCGCTCAAATTTTTAGAACGTCTGTATACTGCAGAACGTTGATTTCTTGGAAACGGTTTCCCGTCGGTTTCCCTTTCGATGAAGTATTGCTGCATTTCGGGCGAGATCCCTTCGAAAAAATACCTGAAGTACCCCAATACCGGAAAGTTCCTCAGAATAGCGTGTTTCGATTGGTACGTATTGTAAACTCCCAATGCGTAAATTGCGGATAGCAGCGTTGGTATCCAATAATGCGCTCTTATTAGTATCGCTACAACCCATGTAGCAATAACTAATACAATCCCCCAAGATAAAAACTTATCTCTCATGAATGTAGTATTTAAAGTTAAAAATAAATTTAGTGGAAATTTTGCAAAGAGACTACGCTTTTGCTAAAAAACTTTCGAAAGACGATTGCACAGAAACCGTGCCATCCGGCAGGATTTTTTCTAAATTCAGAAATTCGATTTGATTTACGGATGCTTCGTCAAAATCTTTCTGTACTCTCACATAGTTTTCTGTGAAGCCAAACATTTTGCCGTCTTTGTTTTCGTGCTCCCAAAGCACAGGAAGTGTCTTCCCAAGCTGGGTTTGATAGAATGCCATTTTTTTCTTTTCAGATAAAATTCTCAGCATTTTATTTCTTTTCTTTCTCTCAGGAATAGGGACAACACCCTCCATTCCTACAGCTTCCGTGTTTTCTCTTTCAGAATATGTGAAAACGTGAAGATAGGTAATCGGAAGATCATTCAGGAAATTATAGGTTTCCATGAATTTTTCTTCAGTTTCGCCGGGGAAACCAACAATTACATCCACACCAATAGCCGCATGAGGCATTACCTCACGGATTTTGTTTACTCTATCATTATAAAGCTTCGTCAAATAACGACGCTTCATTTTTTTCAATAAATCATCACTTCCCGATTGCAGAGGAATGTGAAAATGCGGAACAAAACTTTTGCTTTTAGAAACCAATTCGATGCTTTCATCTTTCAAAAGATTTGGTTCGATAGAAGAGATACGGATTCTTTCGATGCCTTCCACCTGATCTAGTTCTGAAATTAAATCTAAAAAAGTATGCTCGTGTCTCTTGTTTCCGAATTCACCTTTACCGTAATCACCGATATTTACACCTGTTAAAACTATTTCTTTGATGCCTCTGGCTGCAATTTCGGTAGCATTTTTCAGTACATTTTCGATGGTGTCAGAACGGGAAATCCCTCTTGCTAAAGGAATGGTACAATACGTACATTTGTAATCACAACCATCCTGAACTTTTAAAAAAGCTCTGGTTCTGTCACCGATAGAATAACTTCCGATAAAAAAGTCGGTTTCTTCAATCTCGCAAGAATGAACAATTCCTTCGCTTTCAGATTTCTCCAAATCATCAAGATAACTTAGAATATTGAATTTTTCTTTGGCTCCAAGAACCAAATCAACTCCGTCAATCTGTGAAATTTCTTCAGGTTTCAGCTGTGCATAACATCCAACAATGACCACCAACCCTTCAGGATTGGCTTTCATGGCTCTTTTCACGTGAAGTTTGCACTCACGATCTGCGTTTTCTGTTACCGAGCAAGTATTGATTACGTAGACATTCGCCTTTTCATCAAAACTTACCTTATCGTAACCGGCATCCGTTAATTGACGGGCAATAGTAGATGTTTCCGCAAAATTTAATTTGCAGCCAAGGGTGTGAAATGCGGCAGTTCGTTGAAAAGTTGACATTGAAATACTCCTATTTTTTCTGGGTGCAAAGATAGTAATTTTAATATGACTTTGAAATTGATTCAATCTATTGCTTAAATTCATCCCTCACTTCGGGGCTATTCTGATAGCAAACCGGAGACGAATTTGAATCAAAATCCTGAACAGAGAATTGATTTTCCATCTCGGAATTAAATTCTTGGGATTTATTTCTTGCAATAGAAAGTGTTTTCCAATCGTCATTTTTCATCATTTTTGCAATGTAAACGATTTGCCCGATATGATAAGGATAATGCGCCAGTTGTCGGAAAACAGCATCAATTACCGAATGTGCTTCATTTCTGATATAAATCGTTGAATATAAATTTTCGTCATTTATCTGATTCAAAGCATCGAAAAGACATTTCCAGCCTTTTTCCCAATATTCTAAAACTTCTAGTTTTGTTTTGAAGGTATTTACAAATTCTTCATCGCGGGTTCGCCAAGGCTTTTCTCCGTCTTCGGTTAGAAAATTTGTCCATCTCGATAACATATTTCCCGCAACATGCTTTATAATAATTGCAATCGAATTGCTCTCTTCATTGAATTGCCAGAAAATTTGCTCGTCTAACAATTGTTCAAATGATTTATCTCCAAGCATTTTATAGTACTCAAAACGTTTGATGAATAGTTCTTTCATGAGTTTTAATTTGATGATCTAAGTTAAATGTTTTCACAATAATAAAATTACAA